>DASVZC010000035.1:0-56452 GCA_036391835.1 Ktedonobacterales bacterium
GACCAGACGGCCAGCGATTATGATGCGCTGATGGCCGCCATTCGCTCGGGCCGAATCCATGCGGAGATGGGTGTATAACTGTCGGTGTACAGGGCATTTATTTATGAGATGGCTTGTACCAGACGTACCACCCTTGTTCTAACGAAGAGAGTCTTACGATGTCGAGCGCCGATGAGACGACTGCGGCAGGATACAATAAGTGGTACTACCTCGCCATTTGGACTGGGATCTTACGGGACTTTCTTGGGTGGTCTTCTGAACAGGTTTTCCAGTGGGCTCAATCAACCTTTGGGACTGCATTGGACCGAGACTACGACCTGGTGTACCATGCTTCCCCTCAGTACTGGATAGTCAACCTGCTCATCCCATCGCAAGCGCGTAGCAAGCTGCAGGGATTACCATTGGTGCACCTGCACCAGGCTCTCGAGCACGCGTTTTGGGACGAGCGCTATCCACATTATACGTTTCCACCCGATATGGATTGGACGCCGTACAAAGGGCGGGTAACCCGGGTGCTGCAGGAGCATCTTGGTTCAGGAGCGAACGAGTGATGGTGTCTTATCGCCTCGATGCTCCTGACAGGTGATGAGGGCTGTTCATTCACTTACCTTGGCTATGTCCAACTCGGCTGCATCTCACGACCTCTCATACCGAATCCGGCTGAGTAGTTGTAGAAAGCTTGGCAGAAGTCCCGACGAGACGGAACGTCACTCAACGCCGTCCTCTGGCTCTTCAGCCGAACGTGGAATTACACGAAGTTGCACACGATGCAGCGGTAGCCCCAGGGTCGCGGCAGCGTGGATGCGTCGGGGATGCGGGGCGCGGCGTGGAGAAAGACGCTGTGGAGCGGGCAACGCTCGAAGCGTGCCACCTCGCCAGTAGACTGAGTCTGCCCAGGCTGCATGGGCAAGTCCCGCTGCGTCAGGTGTTCCACGAGCTGGCGAAACTGGCCCAGGGCGTCGAGAACGAACTGCTGCCATCTGGCGTCCAAGTCCAAGAGATCATGCCACCGTTCACCTGTCATGGCGTCTGTCGTAGCCGCGAGGAGAAAGTCGCGCTGACTGGGGAAGTTCAGGGCATCCCACGGCAGGTCGCCCACATCGAACCCGACGCCGCCGAGCCCGAAGAAGTCTTGGTCACGCGCGGCCAGCCATTGGGCGATGACCTCCTGCGCCGAGGTCGTGGCCAGCGCAGAGCAGCTCAATGCGAGGGCGACAAAGAAGTAGTCGCTCAGGACATTGTTCATCTTCAGATCGCCCACGTTGGCATGGCTGTGGTTCGTGATTCGATTGCCCACCTGCGCGCCCTCCTGGTGTCATTGTGGTTTCCGTCGTAGGACGTACCTGTGCCCTTCACGGTCGGCGAGCATGTATGACTGCAAACATCCTCCTTATACTACACTGACTGTGGGTGGTGGTTGGACCGTAGTGGATTGCGCCCCTTCTCCCGACGTGCCCGTGCTGTGGAGACGGGGGTGGCGTGGGGCATCGCCGCGCGAACGTCAACAACCCAACCGGAATCCGTATCACTGCGCCCCATGCGTTACAGTATAAATGTATCGCAATGTGAATATATCACATAGTGACAATATTGCCCTGTCTCTTCTGATGGGCGCGGAAAGTATGTCTTATTGCGACAGAATCACACTCTATCCACTTTGGTGAGTGGCGTAACGCGAAGCATCCGTGCCGCGTTACCAAGCTCAGGCAGGTACGTTCTCGTTCTAGGGAAAGTGGAATGTTCCCCTAGTGCCAATCTCTCACCGCCTCTCATTCGCTCCTGTGTGTTGACTGCGTTATTTGCCGTATGGGTCTGCTTTTCTAGCTTCGTTTCCCGGCAGGTCGCTCCATACATGGATGCCACTGAGAACACTATGGCGATGGGGTCAAATAATGCGACTGCTCCCTTTCGTAGGAGGTATTGCCTGCGCGTCCTCTCCAGGACTGCTGTAGCGATGACTGTTCTCTGTCTCTGGTGTGGTGTTGGTTTGGGATGGTACGTGGTTTGGAGGCTTGGGTATATGGCGCCGTATTCCGCCAAAGATCAGTTCAAGCGCTTCTTGCGAAGCTGGTGGGGACGTAAGTTTGGCCCCGCAAGCCTGGTATTCCTCACGATTTTGACACTCATGACACAATTCGTGCTGCCAGCGATCAAATCGCATGCAGCCACCGGTACCAGTACGACCACGATAACTGGTGGCCCCGGTACCTACACGAACAGTACCGGGGTGTATGCGCGCACAGGGCAAACGGTCTCGGTGACGTTCACGACGACGAAAACCGGAGCGGTGTGCGCTGCAGTGTATCTCGGCGCAGGCGGCACAACGCAGGTCGCTTTATCTAAGACATCGGGTACGTCGTGGACCTTTTCAAATTTGATTGTTGGCAGCGGCGTGTTAGGTGGACAGAGTGACGGAACGGTGACGCTGTCAGTCGCTGCTGGCTCTAAAGTCACTGGGCAAGGAAGCGGATGTAACACAAACGTTGACAGCACTGGTCTTACCTCCTATATCCAGGACACTACCGCCCCAGTCTCTTCTGCGCCCGCGACCATTACCCCGGCGCCGAATGGGGCAAACTGGAACCATTCCACCGCGATCGTCAAGCTCAACCTGTCGGACGGCTCCGGGTCTGGAGTCGCCTCGACGAGCTATACCATCACCTATGGCGGCGTGATTTCGACGCCAGCGACCTACACGGCGTCCGGTATCACGGTTGGCGACAAGGGTGACGGCGTCTATCTGGTGAACTACAAGAGCACCGATAACGTTGGCAACACGCCGGGTGGCTATACCTTCGGAGCCGCAGTCAATGTGGACGCGACCAAGCCGACGATCGCGGCAAGCCAATCGCCCGCGCCGAACGCGAATGGCTGGAACAACACGAATGTCGTCGTTCATTTCGCCTGCGCAGATGCGATGTCCGGCATTGCGAGTTGCACGCCCGATCAGACGCTGACTTCCCAGGGCGCCAATCTCACCGTAACGGGCTCCGCTACGGATGTCGCTGGCAACACGCAGTCCACCACCTACGGGCCGGTCAAGATCGACACGACCGCGCCAACGCTGATGGGTAACGCCACGACCGCGCCGAATGCGAACGGTTGGTATAACGGCCCCGTTACTATCCACTGGGCCTGCGCCGACGCGCTCTCTGGCATTCCCACGGGCGTGTGCCCGGCGGATGCTACGGTGGCGAGCGAGGGCGCAGCAGTGACGGCATCCGCGTCGGTTAGCGACAATGCGGGCAACACTACCACCGCGACAAGCGCGCCAGTGGCGATTGACACGACCGCGCCAACCACGAGCGCCGTCGCGCCGACCGGGTGGAACAATACCAGCGTCACCGTCAACCTGAACGCTACGGACAATCTCTCTGGCGTCTTCGCCAGCAACTACATCGTGGATGGCGGCGCGCAGCAGACAGGTTCGAGTGTTCTGTTCTCCGCTGAGGGCGACCACACCCTCCAATATTGGAGCGTGGACAACGCGGGCAACTCTGAAGCCGCCCATACGATTCATGTCAAGATCGACAAAACCCCGCCAGTGTTGATTCCGGGCCAGACACCTCCCGCGAATTCGGCTGGCTGGAATAACAGCGATGTGACAGTGAGTTTCACGTGCTCGGATGCGCTCTCAGGGGTCGCGTCATGCCCGGCGTCTCAGACCATCAGCACGGAAGGCGCGAGCCAGCAGGTGACTGGCACAGCGACCGATAACGCGGGCAACAGCGCAACCGCAAGCTACTCCGTCAACATTGACACGACCAGGCCGACAATCAGCGCGTCCACCGATCGCGCGCCGAATGCGAACGGCTGGTATAATGCGCCAGTGACCGTCACCTTTACCTGCAGCGATGCGCTCTCTGGCCTGGCGATAGGCTGCCCGGCCAGTCAGACAGTCACCGAAGGCGCGCATCAGACGGTATCTGGCTCGGTGAGCGATGTCGCGGGCAACAGCGCCAGCGCCAGTGTCACCGACATCAACGTGGACACGACGGCGCCTACCATCACTGGCGCACCGACCACCGCGCCGAACGCTCAGGGATGGTACTCGCGTGACGTGAAGATCCATTGGACCTGCGCCGACGCGCTCTCCGGCGTTCCAAACGGCGCGTGCCCCGCTGACACGACGATCACGGGTGAAGGGGCGAATCTCGGCGCCTCCGCCTCAGTGACGGACGACGCCGGGAATGTTGGCCTCGGCTCCGTGAGTGGCATTCAGATCGACCGCACCTCTCCGACGACAATCGCCTCCAGCGTTCCCGCGGGCTGGTCGAACGCGGATGTGACCATCAACCTCTCCGCTACGGATAATCTCTCGGGCGTCGCCAAGACGTATTACCAGGTGGATGGCGGCGCCACGCAGACTGGCACGACGATCACCTTCACGACCGACGGCGCGCATACGCTCGTCTTCTGGAGCGTGGACAACGCCGGAAACGTCGAGGACAAGACGGCGACCGGAAACTCGATCACCGTTCAGGTCGACAAGACACCGCCGACGATTTCTGGGAGCGCGAGCCCTGCGCCAAACGCATTTGGCTGGAACAATGGCGATGTGACCGTCACCTTCACCTGCGCCGATGCGACCTCTGGCGTGGCCTTCTGCACGCCAACAACTATCGTCTCGAATGAAGCGGCGGGGCAAGCGATAACAGGGTCGGCGACCGACAACGCTGGCAATACCAGCCTCTACACGGTCGGCAACATCAACGTGGATAAGACGCTTCCGACGCTGGTTGGCGCTCCCATGACCCCGGCCAATGGCGCTGGTTGGTACAACGGCGATGTGATCATTCACTGGACTGCTGGAGATGGACTCTCTGGTGTCGATGTGGCCACCATCCCATCCGATGCTGTGCTCACAGGTGAAGGCATTGGGCTCACCACGAACGCATCCGTCAAAGACTACGCTGGCAATGCGACGAACGCGACGAGCGTGGCGGTGAAGATCGATCGCACGCCGCCGCAGATCATCGGCGCGCCGACCACCGCGCCGAGCGGCTACGATGCCAGCGCCAACGCCTGGTACAAGAGCGATGTGACGATTCACTGGACGTGTGCTGATCCGGCGTTGTCCGATGCGGCGCAAAGCCCCGGCTCAGGCGTCGCGACGTGCCAGGCTGACAACACGATCAGCGGCGAAGGTATGGGGCTGACGACGACTGGCGCCGCGACCGACAAAGCCGGTAATGCTTCAACCAATTCCAGCGCGGCAGTCAATATCGACCGCACACCTCCGACTACATCGGCGAGCGCGCCCAGCGACTGGACCAACTCCAGTGTGCAGGTGGCGCTCACTGCGCACGATGCCCTCTCTGGCGTGAAGGACACCTATTACACACTCGATGGTGGCGCGCAGCAGACCTATAACGGCAGCGGCGTCGACATCACCACCGAAGGCGACCACACGCTCACCTACTGGAGCGAAGACAACGCGGGCAACGTGGAGGCGCATCATACGGTCGATGTGAAGATCGACCTGACGGCGCCGACGATCACGCATTCTCAGGCGCCAGCGCCGAACGCGAACGGCTGGAACAATGCGGATGTGACGGTCACGTTTACCTGCGCCGACGCACTCTCGGGCATCAATACGTGTGATGGCGCATCGGGCGCTACAGGCTCGACGTCTGTTTCCACCGAAGGCGGCAACCAATCGGTAGTCGGGACCGCGACAGACAACGCCGGAAACTCGGCCAACGATACCGCGAGCGTGAGTATCGACAAGACGCCGCCAACGATCTCTGGCGCTGCCGCTGTTCTGGCGAACCATAACGGCTGGTATAACACTCCGGTGACGATCAAGTGGGCATGCGCGGATGCCATGTCGGGTATTGCGCAGTGTCCGGTAGACTCGGTGATCGCCAGCGAGGGCGCGGGCCAGACGGCGCATGGGACCGCGACCGACGCGGCGGGCAACTCCGCCAGCGCCGACAGCAGTCCTGTGAACATCGACCTGACTCCGCCGACGATCACTGGCACGACAGACCGTGCGCCGAATGCGAACGGTTGGTATAACGCCGATGTGACCGTGACCTGGGCGTGCTCAGATGTGCTTTCGGGACTCGCGGGTACTTGCCCGGCCAGCACGCTCATCACTGGCGAAGGCGACAATCTTAGCGCCAGCGCATCGGTGAGAGACCAAGCGGGCAATACCGGTACCGCGTCGGTTGATGGCATCAAGATCGATCGCACTCCACCGGTGACCAATTGGAGCGCCGCCGCTGACTATGTCTCGGCATCGGGCGTGAAGTATTACGGCTCGGCGTTCAATGTGTCGCTGAGCGCGACCGACAATCGTTCGGGGGTCGCTGCGACCTATGCCATCCTCGATGGCGGCGCGACGCAGACGACATCTTCGGTAGCCATCTCGGGAGAAGGCGCGCATACCCTCCAATTCTGGAGCGTGGACAAGGCGGGCAATGTCGAGACACGGCAGACGCAGACCTTCCTTATCGACACGACCGCGCCCTCGATCAAATACACGGCGACTGCGCCGAATGCCCAGGGCTGGAACAACACGGACGTGCAAGTGGCGTTTACCTGCGCTGATCCTGCGCTGGCCGATGGCAAACCAGGGTCGGGCGTGCAGACCTGCGCTGGGTCGACGACGCTGACGACCGAGGGCAAGAATCAGTTGGTGACGGGAACGGCGACCGACAATGTCAACAATTCCTCGTCGCTGACGACTGCTCCCATCAACATCGACCTGACGAAGCCGACGATCAGTGGCGCGCCAGACCGTCTCGCCAATGCGAATGGCTGGTACAACGCCGACGTGAATGTCGCGTTCACATGTGATGATACGCTCTCCGGCCTCAATTCCTGCTCAGCGCCCGTAACCCTCGGTGAAGGGAAGATTCAGTCGGTGACGGGTACCGCCGTGGACAATGCGGGCAACAGTGACTCAGCCACCGTCAGTGGCATCAACATTGACAAGACGGCGCCTACCCTGAGCGGCGCTCCTACGACCTCGCCAAATGCGAGCGGTTGGTACAACTCCGATGTCGCAGTGCGTTGGATATGCGGGGACGGGCTCTCCGGTCTTGCGAGCGCTTGCCCGGCCAATAGCGTCGTCACGGGTGAAGGCTCTGCCCTGAGCGCCAGCGCGACCGTGAGCGACCTGGCGGACAACACGACGATGAGCGTCGTGAACGGCATTAAGATCGACCGCACTGCGCCGATCACGGCGATCACAGCGCCGAACGATTGGACCAATGGCGATGTGGCCGTGACATTGACGCCGACAGATAACCTCTCTGGCGTCGCGGCCACGTTCTATACCATCAACGGTGGTGGTTTCCAGACGGGGACGAATTTCACGCTCTCGGCGGAAGGCGTCTATACCATCCAGTATTGGAGCGTAGACAACGCTGGCAACGCTGAACTGGCGAACACCGCGACGGTGAAAATCGACAAGACAGCGCCGACAATCACGCACTCGCAGGCTCCGGCGGCTAATCTGGGCGGTTGGAACAATAGCGATGTGACGGTGACCTTCCAGTGCTCCGATGCGCTCTCGGGTGTCAAGTCGTGTGACGGCGCGCCAGCCAACACCGGCTCGACAAGTCTCTCAACCGAAGGCGCGCATCAATTGGTGACTGGCATTGCGGTCGACAACGCCGGAAACTCGGCCAATGACGCCGCGAGCGTCAGCATCGATAAAACGCCGCCTACGATCAGTGGCGCTCGGGACCGCGCACCGAATGGGAACGGCTGGTATAACGCGCCGGTGACCGTCACCTTTACCTGCACTGATGTGCTCTCGGGCATTCAGTCGTGCGCCGCTCCAGTGACACTGCACGAGGGCGCGAGCCAGTCGGTGTCCGGTACGGCGACCGACAAGGCCGACAACAGCTCCTCAGTCAAGGTCGGCGGCATCAACATCGACACGACACCTCCCACGCTCACGGGCGCGGCGACGACATCGTCCAACGGCAGCGGGTGGTACAAGTCCGACGTCACGATTCACTGGACGTGCGGCGATGCCCTCTCTGGCCTCGCAGGCGCCTGCCCATCGGATACCACGCTGACAGGCGAGGGCGCCACGGTAACGGCGCAAGCCTCCGTGAGTGACCAGGCGGATAATGTGACAACGACGTCGGTGAGCGTCCAGATTGACCGCACAGCGCCGGTCACGGCCGCGAACTATTCCAATGGCGTCTATGGCAATTGGTATAGCGGTCCGGTCGCAGTCTCGCTGGCGGCTACAGATAGCCTCTCGGGGGTCGCAGCCACCCACTACACCGTCGACGGCGGGGCGCCTCAGACGGGTATCAGCTTCACGGTCAGTGGGAACGGCAAGCATACCGTCTCCTACTGGAGTGTGGACAACGCGGGCAACGAGGAAGTTCATCACACTGCCGCCATCTGGATTGATACCGTTTCGCCGACCATCACTGGCGCGACGGTTCCCGCCAGTCCGAATGGCGCCAACGGGTGGTTCACCTCTCCCGTGACAGCGCACTTCACCTGTGCGGACGCCGATTCAGGGGTGCAGTCCTGCACTCCGGATCAGTCGCTGCTGAATGACGGCGCCAACCAGTCGGTGACGGGTACCGCGATCGACAACGTTGGTAACACCGCTACCGCGACGGTGAAGGTCAACATCGACCAGACATCGCCCACGCTGACCGTGACGGTAGGTGGCGCTATCTTCACCGACGGCGGGACGCTTGGCTCGAAGACGTTCGCGCATACGGTCGCCACGCTGTACACGCTCGGCGCGGCGCCGAAGGTCTCCTGCTCGGCGACGGACGCGACCTCTGGGTTGGCGGCTCCATGCGCGGGCGCTGTGTCAGGTGGAACCTCGAATGGTGTCGGAACCTTCACCTACATGGCCTCGGCGACTGACAACGCGGGCAACGCGACGAAAGTTGTCGTGACCTATCAGGTGGTGTATGGCTTCAGCGGCTTCCTGCAGCCGGTGAACTACACCGCGCATCAGCTTGGCGCGAGCAGCAGCCTCTTCAAAGCTGGCAGCACTGTTCCGTTCAAATTCCAGTTGCGGGCGGCTGATGGCTCGATCGTGCAGTCTGGCGCGGCTCCACAGTGGATTGACCCACTGCCGGCGGGTCCGGCGAGCGGCTCACCTAGCGCAAGCTCGGCGACTGCTCCCGTCACGACGAGCAACGGCGGCTCCTACCGGTGGGATGCCTCGGGTCAGCAGTACATCTACAACTGGGGTACGTCTGGCCTGACTGCGGGTTCCTGGTACCGCGTTGGCGTCAAACTCGACGACGGTCAGGTGTACATGGTCTATATCGACCTGCGCTAGCGATTGCAGCTTCGTTGGCTGAGTGGCGCTTTCGAGTGTCACTCAGCCTACACCTCACCTGTTCCAGAGACTGACGGCGTTCGCACACCTATGGGACGCTGACGATAGAGGGGGAACCATGCGACGATCGATCACATTAGTAGCGCTGTTGGTAGCGCTCGGACTGACGCTTGCAGGCTGCGGCGAGACGACGAAGCCAGCGGCGACCGTGACGATGACATCAACGTCGTTCGCTCAAAACATCATCACGATCAAGTCAGGCGACCAGATCGCCATCACCGATTCGTCGAAGGATGGCGCTCGCCAGGTATTGTACTTCGGCAATGTTGGTCAGTACATCGCCAACCGCAACGGTCCAAGTGAACTCAACTCGGCGCGCGGTATCGAGTTTACGCCCGGCAAGACGATGACATTCACCTTCGCCAAGGCGGGTGTGTACGAGGTCACGAGCGCGCTGCATCCGAAGATGAACCTGCTGATCACCGTCAAATAGACGGCGGAGACGCAGAGAGCCACAGGGCGACTAGACGCTAAGCATGCGCTAGTCGCCCTGTCCGTTTGCGTGCGCCTGCGTGTTCAAGACCTCACCCCCTGGCCCCTCTTCTACAAGGAGAGGGGGAATAAGGCTCCCCTCGCCCTATGGGAGAGGGGCCGGGGGTGAGGGCGAACACAACGCCAGGCGTAATCCGTATTACACTGCCGCCTGTGTCGAGCGCGCGTAGATGACGTTGGGGTTTGTCAGCACGTTGACGACGGCTGGCTTGCCGGAGGCGAAGGCGCGGTCGAGCGCTGGCCGCAGGTCTTCGGGTCGCTCCACCAGTTCACCGTGGCAGCCGAACGCCTGCGCCATCAGGTCGTAGCGGATGCCGGGGCGCAGGTCAGCGGCAGTCGCGTGGCCGAGCATCGCTTTCTGCGGATGCTTGATCTGAGCCCACTGTCCATCATTGCCGATGACTGCGACGATGGGCAGATTGTGGCGCACCATCGTCTCGAACTCCATCCCATTCAGGCCGAACGCCCCGTCACCAAACAGGATAGCCACCTGCTTGTCTGGATGCGCTAACTTGGCGGCGATGGCGAAGCCCGTGCCCGCGCCGAGCGTGCCCATTGGGCCAGCGTCGAGCCAGTGACCCGGCTCCCAGGGATTGAGTACGCGCGCGCCATAGCTGACGATGTCGCCGCCATCGCCAATCACCCAGGCGTCGCGGTTGAGCGTGTCGCGCAGGTCAGCGCAGAGCCGCAGCGGATGAATCGGCGCAGCATCTGAACGCATGGCTGCCGCTTCCTTCTCGCGGGCGCGATCTTCGGCGGCGCGAATCTTCGCCAGCCAGTCGCCGCCAGCGACACGCGCTCCAATCGCTTGCGAGATCGCCGCCATATTCAGGCCGACATGGCCGGGTAAGCCGACATCAGCTCCACGGTTCGCGCCGATGTCTTCTGGCCGCGTGTCGAGCCAGATGATCTTTGCGCTGGCGGGAATGAGCGGCGGCTGGCCGTAGCCGAGCCGGAAATCGAACTTGGCGCCCGCCAGCAGAATGACGTCGGCCTCGCCCAGCGCGGCACGTCGAGCCAGTGAGCAGAAGAGCGGGTGGTCGGGCGGTAGGCTGCCACGCGCCGACCCATTCAGGAAGACGGGCGCCTGCAACTTCTTGGCAAGTTCGCGTAGCTGGGTGGAGGCGTCATCCCACCAGACCGTCGTGCCAGCGAAGATCACGGGACGCTCTGCCTTCGCCAGCAGGGCAGCGGCGCGCTCGATCTCGGCGGGGTCGGCCTGGGTGCGGCCAGCGGCACGGTAGCCTGGGCCAGGAATAACCACATCCTCACTCGGAATGAGATTATTCAAGACATCCATTGGGCATTCGAGAAATACAGGGCCGTAGCGCCCTGAGAATGCTTCGCGGTACGCCATTGCCGTGTATTCGGCCATCCGCTTCGTCTGAGTCACCGTGCGCGCCCACTTTGTGATGGACGAGACGAGGTCGACATGTCGCAGTTCTTGCAGCGCGCCACGGTCCACCTGCTCGATCGGCGCGGCTCCGCCGAAGATCAGCGCTGGACTGCCGTTCTGGTATGCGTTGGCGATGCCCGTGACGCCATCGGTCACGCCGGGGCCAGCGGTGAGGAGCGCGACACCCGGCGTGCGGGTGACCTTCGCCCAGCCCTCCGCCGCATGGACAGCCGCTTGCTCGTGGCGCATGTCCATCACGCGGATGCCCTCGCGTATGCAGCCATCGTAAATTGCGGCGATATGCCCGCCACTGAGCGTAAAGACGACCTCTACGCCCTCGCGCTTTAGCGCCTTGGCGACCAGCATGCCCCCATGGACCATGACTTCTTCCATCGGCTCCATCGCGTGCGCTCCTTTGCGCTCACTGTGCGCGCTCTGCGGACGGAATATGCAGGTGTGCTCTTGGAGGCTAGCATAGCATGGCCAGGCGCAATTGCTCGCGCAGCCAGCTATCATCCTGAACGCTTAGTGGCCGATGAAGAAGCCCACGCCGCGAATGAGCATTTCGATGGAGATGGCTAGCAGCACAGGCACGAAGATGACACGCAGCGCCGAATTGCTGAAGCGGGTCAGCGCCTTGGCCCCGACTGTCGCGCCCAGCAGCACGCCAAGCGCGACGGGCGCGGCGTAGAGTGGGTTGATGTCGCCGCGCTGGAAGTAGATGCCCGCGCTGGCCGCCGCAGTCACACCGATCATGAAGTTGCTCGTCGTCGTCGAGACTTTCATTGGCAGACGCATCGCGGAGTCCATCGCCAGCACCTTGAAGACGCCGCTGCCGATGCCGAGCAGGCCAGAGATGACGCCCGCGATGGTCATCATGCCGAAGCCCAGTGGCACACGTGACACCTGATAATCGATTGTGCGACCCAGCCGCTCGTCCGGATAGCTAGACGCCAGCGCCAGCCGTTGCGCCCAAATATCGTTGTGGACGCCCTGCGGAATCTCCTCGCCGATCTTGAAGATCAGCGGGATCGCGGAAATG
Organism: Ktedonobacterales bacterium; assembly: GCA_036391835.1. Classification (GTDB taxonomy): domain Bacteria; phylum Chloroflexota; class Ktedonobacteria; order Ktedonobacterales; family JADMIN01; genus JAKAIY01. Next base: position 12,271 of record DASVZC010000035.1, read on the forward strand.
ATCAGTACGACGCCGAAGATGATGAAGAGCAGACCCGGCGCGACGTAGAGCGCTAGGAACGCACCAGCGATGGCGCCTATGGTCGTCGCGACCTCCAGGAACATGCCGACGCGCAGATTGGTGATGTGGTCGCGTACATAGGCTGCGGCGGCCCCGCTGGAGGTGGCAATGACAGAGACAATCGAGACGCCAACTGCGATTTCCGGGTGAACGTTGAACGCGATGGTGAGCAGCGGCACGACCAGTACGCCGCCGCCCAGGCCCACGAGTGCGCCGACGACGCCTGCTATGACGCTGCCAAGCGCAATCAGCAGAAATACTCCCAGTGTGGGCGCGGTATGTGGCGTGTCTGGCCCGGCGCCAAAGACGTTGCCCAGCACGAGGATGCTGGCTAGCAACAGCGCGAGCACGACGAGTGTGATGGCGACGTAGAGCCAATCATGCTCCAGCGCGAAGGCTCCCACCGAGACGGCCACACGGATGACGGGCGTCGCCAGGAGGATCAATAGCCCCAGCGTCAGAATCGCGACAGGGCTACCCATCTGTAAACCCGTGAACACCTGACCGAGCGTGTGTGGATAGGCCAAAACGCCCCCGCCGGACGCATGCAGATAATACAGGATGACCCCGACCAGAATGATTCCGGCGCTTACCAACACCCCACCGCGCAGCACATTGCTGATCGCTATCTCCGCTTGACGGATAAGCGACTCGTTCGGCTGGCGTCGTTCCAAATCTCTTTGTGGCGATGAGGCTTCTGCCGAATTCATGGGTACTCCTGCACGTCTCTTCGATCCGTTCGGGGCGACACGCGGCCCACAGGTGAAGCGTATCACGCCGAGACACGGGGGAGCACGCTACGGATCACGCATGAGGTAGAATGCAACCGTGATAAGAGAACGTATGTTCGATGGGTGCGGAGGAATTGCACGCGATGGCTGATGAGCGTTTTACGGAGGAGAATCGTGCGACCTGGAATGTCTGGGTGGCGCGTGACACTGGCTCAGACCACTACAAGGATGTCGCTCGCTACCGGACGACAGGGTCGAGTCTGCGTCCCATCGAGCGTGAGGCGCTGGGCGACATCGCGGGCAAGTCGTTGCTGCACCTCCAGTGCAACCTTGGCAGCGAGACATTGTCGTGGGCGCGGCTTGGCGCGCATGTGACCGGCGTGGATATCTCTGACGCCGCCATCACCTATGCGCGCGAACTCGCCGCCGAGACTGGGCTGGGCAAGCAGGCGCGCTTTCTCCGCGCGGATGTCTATGCGCTGCCCGAGACACTGGATGAGCGATTCGATGTGGTCATCGCGTCGTATGGCGCGCTGTGCTGGCTGCCCGATCTGTCGGCGTGGGCACAGGTGGCGGCTCGCTATGTGGCGCCGGGCGGTACGCTGCTGCTCGTGGATTTTCATCCGATAGGAATGGCGTTCAGCGCCGACGATGCCGACCCCAGCGGACGCAGCATGCGTCACACTCGCCCCTACTTTCACACACGCGAGCCGCAGACGGATCGAACGCCCACTGGAGAGGTTGTGCACGCCTGGGGCTATGGGCTGGGTGAGGTGGTCACCGCAGTTGCGGCGACGGGGCTGCGGATTGAGTCGCTGGTGGAGCATGCGTGCGCGCACTGGCGGCAGTTTCCGCAGTTGGTGGAGAGTGGCGATGGATATTGGCGCTGGCCGGATGTGTCGAACGAATTGCCACTGCTTTTCTCTCTACGCGCCATCCGTCAGTAGGCGCTGAAGCGAGCGGCTTGCATCTGCGTAGTACAGTGTGAGCAATCGCGGGAGGCGCCGTCAGCGTTGAAGATTGGGTCGCCGCGAGAATGTGAGGAGCGCGGGAGCCGTGAGTGAGCCGCTAACGCTGCCAGCTACAACCCAGCCTGAGCCGACTCTGCCGAACCGTTCTGGCCCGTTCGGCTGGGTCACTCTCGCGCTGCGTGCGATGCGCGTGCGGCAGTGGACGAAGAACGGCCTGGTGATACTCGCCGCGGTCTTTGCGCGCACCCTCACCAATGCCAGCACGGCGGAGCGTGTGGCGCTGGCATTTTTGGCGTTCAGTCTCTCCGCCAGCGCGATCTATATCGTCAACGACATCGCTGACCGCGCGAATGACCAGCGTCACCCAACCAAGCGCCTGCGTGCGATAGCGTCCGGCGCGCTCAATGTGCGACAGGCGGCGGCCATCGCCACGATTTGTGTGCTCGGCGCGGCGGCGATCTGCATCTATCTCCTGCTCACGCCGTTCGTCGGCCCGGGAGGGCACGACACCTTCGCACGGTTTGGTGGCGGCGCTGTGCTCTTCGTCGTTACGCTGGGCGTGTACGTGGCGCAGAACATCGCATACTCGGTCTGGCTGAAGCATCTCGTGCTCTGGGATGTCTTCTCGATCGCGTTTGGATTCGTGCTGCGAGCGCTGGCAGGCGCGTTCGCCGCGGATGTCTATATCTCACCGTGGTTCTATCTCTGCGCCGTCTTCCTCTCGCTGTTTCTCGCGTTAGGGAAGCGACGCGCGGAACTGGCGACGCTGGGCGCCGTCAGCGCGAGCGGTGTGACCCGCCGGAATCTGCAGCACTACACCACGCAACTGCTCGATCACCTGATGATCGTGGCTGTGACCTGCGCGCTGGTCGCCTACAGCCTGTATACATTCCAGGGAGAAGCGGCCAGCCATACGATGATGGTGACGATACCTTTTGTTATTTTCGGCGTCTTCCGCTACATGTATCTGGTCTATGGTAAAGCAGAGGGAGAGCGCCCCGACGAACTGCTCTTCCAGGACAAACAGATACTAGCCGCCGTTGCGCTCTGCGGGCTGGTTGTTGTCTTTGTGCTCTACGTCCTCTGAGAGTTGCAGTGACCTTCACTCGGCGGGGGCGAGGCCGCCGCCAGTCCCGGCGAGAAACTCGTTGTGGCCGATGCCCAGCGTCTTGATCCACCGCTGCTGGCCAAGTGTCAGCCCGATGAAGAAGCCGAGTTCTACCAGTTCTTCGTTGGTGAAGTGTTCGTGCAGTTTCTGCCAGAGAGCGTCATCGGCAAGTGACGATTCCCAGACGATGGCGCTGGTGTAGGTGAGGGCGACCTTCTCGCGTTCCGTGAACTCATCCGAATCCGCGTAATGCAAGAGTTTGGCGTATTTCGCTTCTGGAATGCTCCCCGATCCGGACCGGACCGAACGTTGCGCCCCTCAATACTCACACTCGATGGACTGCGAGACGTAGACACGGCACAACTCTTTGAGCGAATGGTCGAGCACCCCCTCGCGGAACGTCGTCATCCAGGCCTGCGAGAACGCCCGTATGACCGCTGGCACATGCGCGCGAATAGCCTGACTCTCGGGCCGTGGAGCGCCATGCAGGCGCGCATCTTCGAGATAGCCAAGAATCTCGGGATCGTTGATCTTTGAGAGGTCGGGGTACGGAATGCGGGGCATCGAGCAGCCTCCTGACATCGCTTGAACAACCGATTGCGCAAACGATACCATCGGGCGCCGCGCGTGTCAATCGGCGGCAGAGACCCTGACTCTCAGGCTCCTCACGAACTGTTTAGAAGCAGCAGCTATCCTTGAAGCCGCAGTTGGGGCAGATGGTGGCCTTGCCGCCTTTGAGGTTGGGCATCGGCGCGAAGCAGACGGGGCAGGCCATCTCACCCTCGGCGTACTCGAGCGATTCCTGTGGCTGTGTGCGCACGCCTTTGGCAGACGCGGCTGCTTGCATGCTCGCGCGCTCGATGGGTGTTGGCTGTTTAGACATGGTTCGCGTTCCCTCCACGCTCAATCGTTCTCTGCCTCCTAGTGTACCCGCTCAGATGCCCGCTTGGGGTGACTTCGTTGGTCGTGCAATCCGGGTGTCCGGCTGATGATTGGTTTCTCTGGATGTTGGCAGGAGAAGCAATGATATATGCGCTGGTTGCATGGCTTCATCTACCGTCTCGACGAGGTGGTCTGAGAGCGCTGGCAGATCGACCTCGCTGCGTAGTGTGACGCCAAAGCGCGCCAGTAGCCGCGCCGCATCATACCGCTGGCGGTAGAAGCGCGCGTCGATGAACCTCTGGATGCGTGCGCGCAGCGGTCTGATGAGCGCGGCAATCAGTAGTGTCGTGGCGACGGTGACGATAGGCGTCTGCGCATTCGCGTCGTGCGAGGTGGCGCGAATGATCTCCTGCGCGCCGATAACACATCCTACGTATAGGCCAACCAGGATGGCTGTCAGCGAGCCGTACACCAGCGCGCGGTTGATGATGCGGTCGATGTCGTAGAGACGGTAGCGCTGCACGGCGATGAAGAAGGTAATGGGAATGAGAATCAGCGAGAGCAGATAGATCAGATAGACAATCGGCGGATAGAGCGTTTGGCCAAGTGGCGTGAATGATGGTGGAAGCCAGTAGACCTGATTGCCAATCAGCGTCACTGCGAACCCAGCGATGATCCATCTGGTCTGCGTGCGCTGCGTTGGTGTAGAGACGCGGCGATAGCGATAGACCATGCAGGCGATAGCCGAGATAATCATCAACGGGTATCCCAGCACCAGGATACCGCCACCCAGCATTGGGTCCACGGCAAGCGCCGTCACCCAGAGACACGTCGCGACGAGCAGGAGCCACGACCAGCGCGGGACAAAGCGTCCGGTGGGAAAGAGCACAGCTACGCCAAAGAGAAGCGCAAAGAAAATGACGTTCTCCACAATCTGGAAAAGGGCATCGAAAGGAGAATGTGATGTCCGCGCTGCGAATCCACCAAGGCTCGTCGTGGGGTCGCCAACGATGATTGGGTAGGTTGCAATGAAGAGTGACACCACCAGCGCCATCCAGTCGTCGTTGCGGCGCCAAAACAATACGAAGGCAAATGTGACTGAAACCGTTACCACGATGAACAAGATCGCAAGCAACACATACGCATATAGTTGAAGCGAGACGCCAGCGCCTGCGAGCGCTTTCACCACGCCTGGCGGCAGCAGCGTGCTGTTCTTCGGCGGATGTTCGACTCTCGTGATATATGCCGGTATCCCAAGCGGAGGAGGAATGACGAACACCGCAAGGAGCGTAACCCAGATGACACGGGCGACCAACAGCCAGCCGCCGCTGAGACGCGAACTCGGAGTCGGCCCACTGGCAGGCTCACGAGTCGGATGGCCGGCGCCGTTTACCGTGATTGCTTCCACTGCCTGCTTCCCCCCGAATGTTCCCACCCTGCTCAGCAGCACGATCTATATCGCTTACGTCACACGATACAACCTGGGCGTCCTGAGAACGTTACGGCGCACTCAGGACGCTCCATACCCCGATTTGCGCTCCAAAAAGTATGCCTTGAATGACTGTTGGCGCGACGTGATGTCGACGTGGTATAATCGGCGTCACAGTGACTTCGTGTACATTGTACACTTAACACTATGGTCGCGCTTGGGAGACCCATTCCGCGCGACGAGACGAGCCAGGCAATGTGGCCTGCTCGTAGGCGCGAAAGGAGCCGGGACATGACCGGACCGACTGGGCATACGCCACCAGAGGCGCGCCCCTATGACCTCATCATCATCGGTGGAGGCGTCGCTGGCCTCTCCGTTCTCCTTACTGTGCCCGCGAGTATGCGCATTGCCCTGCTGACGAAAGCCGCGCTGGGCGAGAGCAATACACGCTATGCGCAGGGTGGTCTCGCCGCTCCCGTTGGGCTGGACGACGACCCCGAACTGCAACTGCGCGACACGCTGACAGCGGGCGCTGGCCTGGTGGATGAGACGGCGACCCGTGCGATGCTGGGTGAGGCGCGCGAGGCTGTCGCCTGGTTAGTAGCCCAGGGAACTGAGTTTGACGAGCGTGAGCATGCGGGAGAGCCCGCCGCAGAGACGACGCCAACTGACCCGCTGCATGAGCTAGCCACACGCTATGACCTGACGCTAGAAGCCGCGCACAGCCGCCGTCGTGTCTTGCACGCGCATGGCGACGCGACGGGAGCGGAGATCGAACGAGCGCTGGTCGCGTCAGCTCGCAGCCGTCCCAACACAGATGTGTTTGAGCATGCGATGGCGCTCGAACTGGTTGTCGAAGCGGGCGTCTGTGTCGGCGTGGATGCGCTGATGGGCGGGCGTGTCGACCGGCTGCGAAGCGATCGTGGTGTCGTGTTGGCGAATGGCGGCGCGGGCCGACTCTGGCTGCGCACATCGAATCCACCAGGAGCCACTGCGGACGGTGTGGCGCTGGCGTGGCGTGCTGGCGCGGCGCTGGCCGACCTCGAATTCTGCCAGTTCCATCCCACGACGCTGGCGGTAGATGGTCCGGATGGCGAGCCGTTCCTCGTCTCTGAGGCGGTACGTGGTGAAGGCGCGTGGCTGCGGAACACTCGCGGCGAACGCTTCATGCCGCGCTACCATCCTGACGCCGAGTTAGCGCCGCGCGATGTGGTGGCGCGAGCAATTCTGAGTGAGATGCTCGCCGAGGATTCGCCGCATGCCTTCCTCGATCTGCGCCACCTACCGGCTGAGGAGACACGCGAGCGCTTCCCCAGCATCACGGCGGCTTGTCAGACGTGCGGCCTCGACCTTGCCACGGATCTGATTCCCGTCGCGCCCGCCGCGCACTATTACATGGGTGGTGTCGTCACGGACACTTGGGGGCGCACAACGATTCCTGGTCTCTATGCGGTTGGCGAGGTATCCTGCACGGGGGTTCACGGCGCGAACCGGCTCGCCAGCAATTCGCTGCTGGAAGGGCTCGTCTTTGGGCGACGCGCCGCGCGGCTACTGGCTGGCGCTGCGCCCGAGGCGGACGTGAACTGGCCAACGACCCCTGCGTTGACGGGACCGTGGGTGGACCTCAGCGCGGTAATCATGCCTCGTAGTGAGCCATATGCGCCGATAGCCACGGAGACGCGCTCCAGGGTGCAACGCATCATGTGGCAGTGGGTCTCGCTACGCCGCGACGCTGAGGGTTTGACCGCTGCGCTCGAACAGCTACGAACGCTGGCAGGCGCTGGTCCGTATGACCCGGAGACAGCGAATATGCTGCTGGTGGCGCAAGGCGTGACACTGGCGGCGCTCAGCCGCGCGGAAAGCCGTGGCGGCCACTATCGCACCGACTACCCAGAGCGTGACACTAGCCGCGACGGTCGCCACACGATGCTGTGGCCCACGCCAGCGGCTCATGGACAGCGGGAGGCGATTCATGTCATCCATGCCTGATACCATTACCCGAAGAATGGCGGACGGATTCGCGTATGACCCGATCTTCAACGTGGAACTTGCGCGGCGAGCGCTGGCGGAGGACATTGGTCGTGGCGATCTGACGACCGAGGCGACGATTCCAGCAGGCACACGCGCCAGGGCGAATATTCTCGCCAAGGCCGATGGCGTCGTCGCTGGCTTGCCAATGGCCGCGCTCGTCTTCCGCCTGATGGACCCCGAGACGCATGTCGTGCTGACCGCCTATGACGGTGACCGTGTCACCAAAGGGCAGCGGCTCGCGGCGATTGATGGACCGGCGCGGGCGATTCTCACGGCGGAACGCACGGCGCTCAACTTCCTGGGACGACTCTCCGGCATCGCGACGCTGACTGCGCGCTGCGTGGTGGGAACAGCCGGCACGCAGGCGAAGGTCGTGGATACGCGTAAGACCACGCCTGGCCTGCGCACGTTGGAGAAATACGCCGTGCGCATGGGCGGTGGCTCCAATCATCGCGCCGGGTTGGATGACGGCATTCTTATCAAGGACAACCACATCGCGGCGGCTGGCAGCGTGACAGCAGCGGTGTTGCGGGCGCGAGCGCACGTGTCGCATCTCATCAAAGTCGAGGTGGAATGCGAGAACGAGGCGCAGATTCGCGATGCGCTGACAGCAGGCGCTGACGCCATTTTGCTCGACAATATGGATACTGATGCGATGCGTTCCGCTGTGGCGCAGATTCGCTCGGAAGACCCGCGCGTCGTGATCGAGGCGTCGGGCAACATCGGGGCCGACCCCGCGCGCATCGCGGATGTGGCCACGACGGGCGTTGATTTGATTTCCCTTGGCGCGCTAACGCACTCCGCGCCCAACTTCGATGTCTCACTAGAGTTCGAGCCGCGCTAAACCCCGCGCCAAGGAGCGTCGTCCCATGGCAACCAACATACAGCTACCAGTCGTCTCGACCAATACACCTGAGTTTCCCGAGGGCGCTGTCTGCGAAGAGAGTTCCGACGCGCAGACTTTGCCCTCTTTGGTGGAGTGGCGCACACGCGAGTCGGGCGCCGTCGCCACACATCAGCCGCGCCACGCAGGCGCCGAGCGAGCCGATCAGATTCCACGCGAATATGCGCTGATGAGCCAGGCAGAGTTGGACGAGCGCATCGCTCGCGCCCGCGCCACACTGGGCGACCGTCTGGTGATCCTCGGTCACCACTACCAGCGCGACGAGATCATCAAATACGCCGACGCACGCGGTGATTCGTTCAAGTTGGCGCAGTTCGCCGCCGAGAAGCAGCAGGCAGACTACATTGTTTTCTGCGGCGTGCATTTCATGGCCGAGAGCGCCGACATCCTGAGCCAGCCGCGCCAGCAGGTGATTCTGCCGAATCCGGCGGCGGGCTGCTCGATGGCCGACATGGCGAACATCGCCGAGGTGGAGGAACTCTGGGAGATTCTCGACGACCTCTACCGTGATGAGTGGGCCGAGGCGGGCGACGGTCAGCCGCAGCCGGTCATCCCCATTACCTACATGAACTCAGCCGCCAATCTGAAGGCGTTCTGCGGGCGAAACGGCGGCATCGTCTGCACGTCGTCCAATGCCGCGCAGGTGATGCGGTGGGCATTCGCGCGCGGGCGGCGTGTGCTGTTCTTCCCGGATGAGCATCTGGGGCGCAACACGGCGCTGGCGATGGGCATTCCGTCTGAGCGCATCGTCGTCTGGAATCAGCGCAAAGACTTTGGCGGCATCGAGGATGACCAGACGTTGGCCGACGCGCAGGTGATTCTCTGGAAGGGTTGGTGCTCGACTCACCAGCGCTTCTCGCCTGAGCAGATCGCCGATGCCCGCGAACGGTTCCCTGGCGTGCGTGTGGTGGTGCATCCTGAGTGCAGCCACGATACGGTGATGGCCGCCGACCTGAACGGCTCGACGGAGTACATCATCAAAGTGGTCGAGGAGTCGCCAGCGGGTACGATCTGGGCGATTGGCACAGAGATCAATCTCGTGAAGCGACTCGCGCAGGTACATCCAGACAAGACGATCTTCTGCCTCGATCCCGTCGTCTGCCCATGCTCGACGATGTACCGCATCCATCCCGCCTACCTGGCCTGGGTGCTGGAGGAACTGGTAGAAGGGCGCGTGGTCAATCAGGTGAGTGTGGACGACGAGACAGCGCGCTACGCCAAGGTTGCGCTCGAACGCATGCTGGCGACTAAGGGCGCATAGCAATCCAGGCTGTAGCGATTCTCAACGGCGCATGGTCAACGACTGTATCCATGCGCCGTTGTTTTGCGAGTACTGCGTGATTGCGATCTTAATGTGCGCATAGGTACTCACTCTGAGGGATGTCAATATGCCATTGCGCTTGCTGAACAACAGTTTCGCCGTAACAGCGGATAGTGCGGATGACGTACAGTCGCGGTTTGCGATGGGTCTTGCGCTTACTCCGTCAGTTGGTCGCTCGAAATACGAGCGAGTCGTGCGTGATTTGGCGGATTATTTCTACTATGTGGGCGCCGTCTGCCCCGAATATTTTCGCCCGCTGCAGGATGAGATGGCCGCCGCTTCAGACGACCAACTGGCGAATTTCCGGCTGATATTCCCTACTTGGCTCTATCTGTTTTCGGGAGCATCAGACGGATGTGCGTTGCGCATCGGCGAGCGGCTTGCACAACCTGATCTGACGCCGCTAGCCCGTTTTTCTCTTGAATCGATGCTAGCCGCGATAGGTACTCCTGCCGCGCTTACCTCACTTGCCACCTATGCGCGGTCCTCTCGACGAATCGCCGCATTCGAAGATCTTGGATTTTGGATACCCCTGGCTGATGGCGCAGCGGTTCCGCGTTTCACATTGCATCGCTTCGCTGCGCGATTGCGGCGCGCTGATGGCAGTGATATCTCCTCGTACAGGCATCCTGTTGGTTTAGCTGGGCCTTCGGTTGCGGTGGGTCAGGCGCGAGAGCTTATCACCTGGCACTATTGTAGCCTGGACATTAGAGACGTTCCTGGCGCCGCTGCCTTATCCCATCCGCTGATTCACCTCGTGAGCCCCAGGCGGTGGGACAATTGGACAGTGTTTAGTTGGTTTGCAGCGGATGGTCGCTATGACCGCGCTGTCCTTTATGAGGCGTCAGGGAAGGACAGTGACGACCTTGATGAACTGCTGGATGACGTAATTGATGACACCGCTACAGGGCAGGGTCAAATTCTGCTAGCGCCTTATGACGACCAACTCGTGTACTGTAATAGTAATATCTATCTGACACCCGAGGTCGTGGGTGATGTTGGCGGCCCGCCAATAGGGCTCTACCCCAACCCTACATGCCCGACGTGCAATAAGCTGATGTTCCACATTGCGACGATGAACTGCGCTGTTCGCGAGTATGGAGACGGCTTCCGCAGCTTGTTCGTATGCGAGGACTGCGACCTCGTCGCATCACATGCGACAGGGTGGAACTGAAGGTCGCGCTAGATCGCCACAGGCGGGCTGTACCCCACAGATACTTCGCAATTGAGCGACACGTTAACCGCTGTGCCTTGGCACGGCGCACGACTCAGCTTGGCGTTCAGGGGCGCACCAGGGTATCAGATACGCATGGACATCCATCAGGCCGCCGCTCGATATCTCGTACCATCCATAGCCGCATGCGGGAGCAGGGGTGACCACTTCGAGCGGCAGCCCATGCCAGGTGAAGCGAAAGGTTGCGGAAAAATAACCCAGCGTCGCGCAGCTATCGAGTTTCAGCCAGGCGTGCAGATACACGGTCGGTAGGAGTTCACTCGCGGGCTGTTCCGTCATGGCGGCGCGCAACTTCGCCACGGTCGCCTGGTCGGTTATGGTCCCGGACTGTCATCAGACAGTCCGGCCATTACTCGACTGCGTTTCATACTGCACGGCGTCAGGTGTGACCATCCGCACGCCAACTTCGAATGCCGCGAACAAGATACATGCGAGCGCAGCAAGCCACATCGCCATGCCGCGCCGCCGCAGAGGCCATCTTCGCATCAGGTAAATGCCTCCATTTCGCTCTCTCAATGATACCTGACCTCGACGAGACATTGCAGGCGACGTCAAGGTTCCATCGACTGGCGATGGATGAAATTAACCCCATGATCTTCGGTTTGAGGAGAGCGCATGGGCGCCGATGACTATTGCTGAGCGCTTGACGCGAGCCACTAGAGATGGATAATACAAGGTAAGAGGCGGTGTGGCGCGATGTGGCGCTTGACCACCCGCGCATCTCTCGGCGAGTGATCGGAGAACCACGATGGCCCAGTCTGGCGCGCATGTCTCACGCATCCTGACGGTAGTGGCGCTCTCGGTCGTGCTGATAGGGGCGCTGGTCGCGGTCGATATCGTGACGCTCAACAAGGATCGTGGCGCCGCGCTCAATCCGCACTACTACATGGCGCTGGGAAACTCGCTCTCTTTCGGCTACCAGCCCAACCTCGACTTCAGTTCGGGCTTCGCGGACGATGTCGTCAACGAACTCAACAAGGCCAGTGCGACGGAGATCATCAATTACGCCTGTCCGGGCGAGACGACGACCACGATGATTCAGGGCGGCTGCATCGGTCGCTATGCCCACAAGGGCTCCTACACCGGCTCACAATTGCTCGCGACGACTGCCTTCCTGACGAATCCGCGTTACCGTGGACGGGTAAGCCCAGTCACCCTGGAGATCGGCGCGAATGACGTGTTGCCCGACTACAACACGGCGACCTGCTCCGCGAGCGCGAATGTCGAGAACGACCTCGCCACGATGGATGACAACCTGACGCGCGTGATCTTGCCTGATCTGATCAATGCGCTCAAGACGCCACGCGGCGCACTCTCGGGCGATCTGCACCTGCTCAATTTCTACAATCCATACGCGAAGATCTGCCCGAGTTCGAGCGTCTTTGTGCACGAGTTGAACGACCACCTGCTCGCCGACGCACAGAAGTATCGTGTGGCCGTCATCGACGTCTACTCGTGGTTTGGCGGCGACACCGGGATGGCGCAGAACATCTGCACGTTCACCTGGATGTGCGATCCGTCGTTCCATGACATCCACCCGACCAACGCTGGCTATCTGCGCATCGCACAGGCGGTGGAGTCGGCGCTTGGCCTGCCTGGGGCTCCGCTGCCAGGCATCGCGCCTCCGCTGACGTCCGCTCCGCAGCCCGCGAACGTCGCGTTCTGGCGGCGACCAGACGCTGCCCTCAGCGTGTAATCGAGCGCATTTCTCGACACGTCGTCCTCATTCTTTGATTCGCATGCAAGAGAAAGCGGGAGACCGACATGATCAAAGCGGCTCTTGGACGTAACGACATCATCCGGCTAATCGTGCTGGGCGTGCTGGTCGTACTCGAAGGTCTGGCCGTCGTCAGCACGGTGCTGAATATCGTCTTTGTGCCGCTGGGGACGGTGTACCCGAATGTCGCATCCGTCACCGTGCTGGTCTTGCCAGTCATCATCGGTCTCGCCTCTGAGCGGCTGGAGGTCGCCATCGTGCTGACGGCACTGCCGTTCTTCGTGCTGGCAGTCGTCTATACTGCCGTGTACGCTCCCGTTTGGAATATTGACCTGTTCCAACTCGGCACGGAGGCCGGACGTGTCGCGGGCGCGGAGTTTCTGTTCGGCGGCCTGGGCGCATTTGGCTGGCTGCTGCGGCGCATCTTCCTCCGCGCGACCAGCTAGCCTGGCGTCACCGACTCACCTCCAATAGCTCACTGTGCGGTCACTGCGCGGTGGGCTATTGTCGTTTTTGCCATGACGCGATGCGCAATCTGGAAGAAGCCAAGTCTGCCCATCGCCTGCTATATCTTCTGTATGGCGCCGACTACTGGTGACCATGAACACGTCAGGAGCGTGAGGAGGGAGAGACTATGCGAAAACTGTGGCTGCTGATGAATATTAGCCTCGATGGGTATTTTGAGGCGCCTGGACACGACTTTTCGTGGTCGACACGACAGAATGAGGCGTTTTCATCCGAGGGAAGCGCACAGGTAGATGCGTTCCTGTTCGGACACCGTACCTACGACATGATGCGCGCGTTCTGGCCGACGCCCATGGCCGCCGAGCAGGCGCCGGAAGTCGCCAAGGTCATGAACGAGAGACAGAAGTATGTGGTCAGTCATGCGCCATTCGAGCCCGGTTGGAGCAATGTTGCCGTGCTAGACGGTGACGCTATCGCTAAGGTGCGTGCGCTCAAAGAGCAGCCCGGCGGTTCCATCGGTATCTTTGGCAGCAACACGTTGTGTGTTGGGCTGCTGCAAGAAGGGTTGCTCGACGAAGTGCAGGTGGTGGTGAACCCGATCTTACTTGGTCGAGGCTCCTCATTCTTCGCCGGGATTCCGGAGTGGGTCAAGTTGACGCTGAAGGAGTCCCGAGCTTTCCCGACGGGCGTCGTGCTCCTCAGCTATTCGATCAACTCGAACTGAGCGCGGCGCTAGATGTAATACATCGCGGCGGAGTCTTGTTCGATGCCGTGATGGCGAGCCGCGAGTTGTTCGAGCGTGGTCGCGCTGAGCAGGTCGCGCGCGTAGTTGTCGATCTGCGCCCAGATGTCGCGCATGCCGCACCCGAAGGCTAGCTGACACGAACTGGGCTGTGGCAGGCAGTCGAGCGAGGCGGGCGCGCCTTCGAGCGCTTGCAGCACGTCGAACATGGAGATCTGCGAGGGCGGCTTGGCGAGCAGGTGGCCGCCCTGTGGCCCGCGCAGACTCTTGATCAGCCCCGCGCGCCTGAGGGTGATGAGCACCTGATCGAGGAAGTGCTCAGGAATTACCTGTCGCCGCGCAATTGTGGCGCTTGGCGTTGGCCCCTGCCCGTAGCGCGTGGCCATGTCGATCATCGCACGCAGGCCGTAGTCACCCTTCATCGTCAGTCGCATGATGTTTGCACCCTGGCGTGACCGAAACAACGCGTCCGAAATGACTGCATCACGCCGCATTCAGCATAGAGCCTGGATGGCTCCGCGTCAATACAAACATGACCGAATTTGTCAACTTTGCGGGCGAGCGACGGTTCAGGGAAGGCCAAGCAACTGCACGAGATGTGTCGTGGAGAAGTTTTCGATGCGCGGTGTCACCACGGTCACCTCTACGCCGATGTCGCGCATGGCCTGTCGCTTTTGTTCGAGGAACGGATCATTGGCGGTGACGGCGAGGAAATGGGCGTTCAGTGGGCGTAGCAGGTCGACGTAGTAGGGCGGGTCAACGCGCTCGCCGGTGATGAGGAAGACGTCATCGACGACGCGCAGCGCTCGCAGCAGATCGATCCGGTCGTCCTCTGTCTGGATGGGCCGATTCGGACCCTTCCACCTGCGGACGCGCTCATCGCTTTCGACACCGACGGTCAGGTGGCTGCCGAGACGGCGTGCGGCTTCGAGAAAGCGCAGATGCCCGATATGCAGCAGGTCGAAGACCCCCGTAACTACGACAAGGCCGCTTGCGGCGGTTTCTTCGCCCACTGGTTCATCCTCTCGCATGGCGCTTGTGAAAAATAATCGAGACAACAGCGCCACTTATTATAACGCGCGCGGCTGGCGCACTGCGACCCCACACCGCGAGAACGCCACAATGACGCTGCGCCCCAGGAGCGGCGAAGGCTCCGGGGCGCAGGAGGTTTGCTGACGGATGTAGTAGCGCTACAACAGCGCGTGTCCACCGAAGAGGCGATTGCGGCGCTGACCTACCAGCAGATAGATCGCGGGTCCGACGACCGGCAGCGCCCATACCACGATCAACCAGATGATCTTTTCCATGCGCGTCATCGCGTCGTTGGCGATCATCACCGTCAGAATGATATGCCCGACGAGTGGCAGAAAGATGCTCACGAGAATGAGCGCGACCGTGATAAGCAAATTGCGTTGGTTCCCGGTCGGCATGCTGTCCACGCTTGGTACCCTCCAGGGGCGTCCACCCCATAACGACGTTACTGAGACCAATGTGCGCGGCGCTTCAATCCGGAAGCGCCCTGTCCCTGCGGTCTCATCGTCTTTTACTACGGGCAGACGGCCTTAGGGTTACAGGCATGCATTGTCGCCCACGCCGCTCAGCTATTTGAAGGCGAATGATGCGAGCAGCGGTTGATAGACAACTGTGTTGATGGAGTTCGCGACCGAGGTGGGACTGCTCGTCTCGATGGTGTAGAGTTCGCCCGCGTGCACGTCCACATAGAGGGTGACGACACGGGTGGCGCCGTCGAGTCCGGTCACGCTGCCCGTGCGCTGCTCCCACTCGTCGCCCGCGATGGATACCGGCGTGGCGGACTCTAGCTGTTGCTGCGTGGCGAGGCTGTCGGCCACCTGTGAGGCTGTCTTGCCGGAGGGTGGTGTGGCGACGGTGATTGTGACGGTATTCGCGCCGTTGCTATCCGCGATGAGCGCGCCGGTCGCCTGTGTTGTCACGGTCCACAAGGATGGCTCAGTGAAGGAGAATCGCCGCTGTGGGTCGTGATAGGTCGTTGTCGTTGGGACGGGAGCGGGAGCAAAGAAGGCGCGCACTCCGAAGCCCACGCCGGTCAGCGCTGCCACGACGACGACAATGGCGACGATCATGGGCCAGCGTCGTTTTGGGCGCGGAATCGGCCTGGTCGGGGCATTGTAGCGTGAGCCGACAGTTTGCGGGCGCGGCATGGTAGGGAGCGCGGTGATGACAGGCGCCACTGGCTGCTGGGCTGGCGCGGGTTCAGGCGCTGGCACGGGCCGTTTGGGCGCGCGAACAGGCTGGGTAGGTGTCTCAAGCTCTCCGATGGATGCGCCGCAGGTGAAGCACACCGTCGCGCCCTCTTCATACGGAGCGCCACAACGCAGACACTGTCGCTCCACCATCTCGGAATCCTCCACGAACCTCAACCTGTCGCGCCGTCCTGCGCGCTCAGACATGCTGCGCAGAGAGACCTGGAGCGTCTCACGCGCCCTCGATATGATAACGCATACCAGCTATGCTGCGGGCGGTTTCTGGCCAACGATGCCCGGATGGATGGGCTGCGGCGCCCACCGCGGACGGCGTCAATCCACGCCGTGTTCGTGCAGATAGGTGCGCCACGACATCGGCTGGAAGCCGAAGTTGAAGGAGACGGCGTCGAGCGCGGTCGTGTTCTCGAACTCAAAGAGTTCGATGGCGGCTGGCGTGATCGGCGGCTTAGCCATCAGCCGCTCCATCACCATCGCGGCGCGCGCTGCAATTGGCTTCGGGCCAGGAACCTTGATACGTCGCAGCCCAAGCGACTGCATGAGCATATCCAGAATCTCGTTGTAGGTGTAGATTTCCGGGCCACCGACTTCGATGGTCTGCCCGTCGTAGCGCTCAGGCTCCTGCGCCATTTTCAGCAGGCAGGTGACGACATCCTCGACCCAGATTGGTTGGAATCGCTGATTGCCCGTGCCGATTACTGGTGTAATGATGGGCGCATTGCGAATCAGGTCGGCCAGCCCTTTGAAGAATGCCGCGCCTGCGCCAAACTGGATGCTCGGCCCCAGGATGGACCACGCCAGCCCGCTCGATTTGATGGCAGTGTCGGCCAGATAGCGAGTTTCCATGTAACTGCCAGCGCGCGCTGGCTGTGTGCCGAGACCACCTAGCTCGACAATGCGCTTCACACCCGCTTGCTTGGCGGCGTCGATGAGGTTGCGCGTGCCAGTCACGTTCGTCTCGTAGTAGTTGACGCCTGGCCCCTGCTTACGTTCGGCCGTGATGAAAGCGCTGTGGATGATTGTCTCGATGCCGTCTACGGCTGCGCGCAATGTCTCGGGGCGTGTGGTGTCGCCGATGATGATGTCAACACCCTGTTGGGGCAGGCGTGACTTCGCCTGCGCGGGCGTTCGTACGAGTGCGCGTGTCGCCGTACCCTGTTCTGCGAGTCGCGCGACGATGCGACTCCCCGCAAAGCCTGCTGCGCCGGTTACGAGTATCATGACTAACCCTCCAGATGCGCTTGTATTCCACCTATCATATGTATCATACAGCGGGCGGCAGGCGTCTGGCGCGGGTTTCTCTCCTCGCCCCTCCACTCTCGGCGATGAATGGCCGGAGCACGCAGACGTGGGCATACAGTCCCTGGGGGTGCGCCTGCCTGCGGCGGCGCGCTAGCGATTTATGGCCGCGACCTTTGCGCCTGCGATCCCACTGTCTCAGGATAGAGTTCGGGGTGGAGCAGTGGCGCCAGTAGTTCGAGGCTGTCGACCAGGCGCGGGCCGGGACGGCTGAAGTATGCGGCGCCGTCCACGAAGTGCACGCGGCCGGACTGCGCACATGGCAGGTCTGCGAAGCCGGGATACGCGCGCAACGTCGGCTCGTCCTCGCGCGAACGCTGCTCGCTGAATCCACACGCTGCGATGATCATGACCTCAGGCTGATAGGCGGCGACGCGCTCCCAGGGGACCTGCTCTGAGCGTGCGCCGAGTTGCCCGATGCCATCTTCGCCGCCAGCCAGCGCGATCAGTTCAGGATTCCAATGGCCGCCGCAGAAGATGGGGTCAATCCATTCGATGAAGGCGACACGTGGGTGTGTGGTGGCAGCAGCAGCACGGCTGCGTACGGAGTCCACTCGCTGACGTAGCGAGGCAAGTAGCGCGCTCGCCTGCGCCTCGTGGCCTGTCGCCGCGCCCACCCGCTCGATGTCGCGCAGCACGTCATCCAGCGACTCTGGCTCCAGATTGAGCACCTCGGGACGATGCGGGAGCGAGCGCACGGCCTCCAGCACTTCATCGTAGGCGACGGCGCAGACCTCGCACAGCCGCTGGGTCACGATCAGAGTCGGGTCGATCTCGGCGAGCAGGTCGCGGTCGATGGCATAGAGGCTATGCGCGTCGGCGACCAGTTGCTCGCGAACGGCGGCATCGATCTCGCCGCTGCTCAGGTTTGGCGCGAGCAGGCTCTTTGTGATGCGCGGCTTGCTCAACGCGCCCGCCGGGAAGTCGCATTCATGCGTGACTGCCTTCACCGCGTCGCCCAGGCCTAGCGCGAAGAGTATCTCTGTCGCACTGGGCAGCAGTGACACGATGCGTTGTTCTTGTCGCCCTGTCATGCCTGTCATGCGCCTTCCCCTCTTGGCTCACATCATGGCGAACAGGATGGGACGCGCCCACGCCAGAATCGCCCGTGTGCGTGTGAGCAGGTCACTCGCGACCTCGCCGCCCACCTCGTCGTCAGCGGCGTCGGCGCTGACTTTCTCCAGAAAGACGCTGGGATGGTATGGGTTAAGCGCGTCGAGGTTCGCGAGAATCTCCTCGGGCGCGTTTACCAGTTCCCCCAGTTTGCGGAGGTCGTGGTCGTAGGTTGCCCGCGACTCGTGGGTGGCAGTGTAGAGCGCCTGGAGCGTCTTTTCCGCCGCCTGATTGCACAGGTCCACGCAGTTATAGTGCATGCCTGCCGCATTCGAGAGATTCGCGCTGACGAGATCCTGTGCGGCCTCGGCGTAGTAGCTCAAACCTTCGTCAACGCTCATGGTTTCACTCTCCATGTTGACGTTGGCGGTGGCGCAAACGCTGCATCCACCATCAACGTCAGTCGATCACGCTAGGCGAATTCGGCGGCCAGGATGTCGCGCAGTTCGGCGATGGCCACGCGGCGCTGTGACATCGAATCACGCTCGCGAATCGTCACCTGCTGATCTTCGAGGCTGTCGAAGTCCACGGTGACGCAATACGGCGTGCCGATCTCATCCTGCCGACGGTAGCGCTTGCCGATGTTGCCGCCGGTGTCGTCGTACTGCGTCAGGCCGAGCGGTCGCAGGCTATCATGCACCTTGTGTGCGAGCGCGACGAGGTCTTCTTTCTTCGAGAGCGGCATCACTGCGACCTTGACGGGGGCGAGGCGCTTGCTCAGGCGCAACACCACGCGGGTTTCGCCGTTGACTTCCTCCTCGTCATAGGCGTCGCAGAGGAACGCCAGGGCCGAGCGGTCCGCGCCGACCGATGTCTCGATGACGAACGGCGTGTAGCGGCGCTTTTCGAGGTCGTCGAAGTACGACGTGTCCTTTCCGCTAAACTCCGCGTGGCGGCGCAAATCGTAGTCGGTGCGGTCATGGATGCCCTCGATCTCTTTGCTGCCAAACGGGAACTGGAAGTAGACGTCCACCGCGGCGCGGGCGTAGTGCGCCAACTCATCGGGGCCGTGGTCATGCCAACTCAGGCTGCTCTCGCGCATGCCAAGGTCGAGATACCACTTGCGGCGCTGTTCTTTCCAGTAGTTGTACCAGCGCTCTTCCTCTTCGGGCGGGATGAAGAACTGCATCTCCATCTGCTCGAATTCACGCATGCGATAGGTGAAGTTGCCTGGGCTGATCTCGTTGCGGAACGCCTTACCAATCTGCGCGATACCAAAGGGTAGGCGCTTGCGCATGCTGCTCTGCACGTTCAGGAAGTTGACGTAGATGCCCTGCGCTGTCTCTGGCCGCAGATAGACCAGCCCGGCATCCTCTTCCACTGGCCCCATGAATGTCTTGAACATGAGGTTGAAGCGACGCGGCTCGGTCAGTGTGCCTTTTGCGCCGCAGTTGGGGCAGGTATCGAGATTGCCCTGATCCTCGATGACGTGGTCGGCGCGGAAGCGTGCCTTACAATTCGTGCAGTCAACCAGCGGGTCGGTGAAGACTTCCTCATGCCCCGAGGCTTGCCACACACGCCGCGCCATGATGATGCTGGCGTCGAGGCCAACCACATCGTCGCGCATGCGGGTCATCGCGTCCCACCAGGCGCGCTTGACGTTATTCTTGAATTCGACGCCCAATGGGCCGTAGTCGAAGACGGCGTTGACGCCTCCGTAGATTTCACTGCTGGGGAAGATGTAGCCGCGCCGTTTGCACAGCGAAACGATATCTTGCATCCGATCTTTTTCGGCGCTCTTGCCTTTGTCCATATGCCTGATTCTCCCCCTGGCGTCGCTCGTCGCTCGCTGCCATGGCTTTCATGAGTCACCGACCGTTTCGGCTCTCACAAACAACGGAGGCATAGGAGCGAACTCCCAGCCTCCGTATCAGCAGTGCGAAGGTGATGCGGCGCATCTTCGACCTTCGGCCCGTCGCTAGGCTCACGGCATTCTATGCGCCTGTCGCGCGGGGTGTCAATCAGTTGCGGGGTGCGCCATCAGGTTATTTGCGCTAGATGCCTGGTTGGACGTAGACCGCAGTGCCATAGCACAGTACTTCGGTAACTCCTGGGCTGATTTCAGTCGCGTCATAGCGTGTGCAAATGACGCCGTTTGCGCCGAGCGCCGCCGCATGCTGGATCATGATCTCGTATGCGTCGCCGCGTGCGCGTTCGCACATATCGGTGTAGAGGGAAATGTTGCCGCCGACGATCTGCTGAAATCCAGCGCCGATAGACCCGACGATGCTACGTGAGCGGACGACGATGCCGCGCACGATGCCGAAGTTCCGGACGATGGTGTGGTTGGGCAACTCGAAAGCGCCCGTGACGAGGCTATGATCGAACGCGCGCTGTGGGGGCGTTCCCTGTGCCGTGGGCTGGCCCATACAGACCCTCCTCGATGTGCGCCAAGACTCCCCGCAAGACGCATCCAGCGCGGCAGGGCGGCGCGAGACATCCAGCAGGGATACGGATGGCCGCGCGCCAGGTTGCGAGATGCGTGAAACCAGCCGGTCGCGAAACGCACAGGACTCACACAGGACTCAATGTGCGCGGACACTCACAAGCAAGAGGCAGGAGGTAAATAGCACGCCGCTCGCGCACGCGAGGAGGAGGAGGATTCCCCACACAGAGCGGTCACCTCCCCGGCTTGCGTCGGCTTGCGGTGGTCGATGCGCCGCTTCGGGAGGCATGGCGGGAACGCGCGGCTGGCCCGGGAAGGCAGCCCATAGCAATGCCGCCACCGCCGTGACCAACTGGGGGCCGGACAGAAATACGAACGCTATCAGCACATCGCCGCCCGTCGTGTGGGATAAGACGGGGATCGCGGCCAGATACATGGCGGCGAAGTAGGCTGCCAGGTCGCCAATTGGGTTCAGGCCGCCCGAGAATACCAACGCGACAGTAAGCAATGCAGCGAATCGCCCCCACAGGCGGGACAAGGCAGCCATTGTGGTGGCAATTGCCACCGCGCCCAGGCTTAGGTAGCTCGCAAGCATGCTCAACTGGCTCGTTAGCAGCCATCCTCCTATTGGCGACGGCACGTCACTGTGGATAGCGTGTGCTTGGGCCATGATATACAGCGTGTACGACGGGTCAACGAGCGCAAGGACGATAGCGCTCAGAGCAAGCGCGACGATCCAACGGCGCCGCATAGTGTGAACCTCCGCGCGGGAATGGAGCGCCTCAAGCAGGCAGTCAGAGCATATCAGGCTCCGCTCGGCTGCGCAACGCAGTCTGCCCGGCATCGAGCGACCGCGATCAGGTTGGTCGTAGTATGAGGTAATTCACACTTGTGCGCTTGCTTTCTTGTGTTAGAATTGCCCCACACAGGACGGCTGTTTGAGTCGCGCGCCAAAGAGAGTGGACATCAACGAACAGATGTCATGGCCGCATGGCCCGAGGGCGCACGATATCGCTATTGTCCGTGTGGGTCTCGCCCTGGACGCATGTATTTTGGAGTGGCAGTCCAGAGCCTTGGTATCTCCTTGTCGTTCCCCGGAGTCATTGATTCATCCGAGCACGTAGGAGCATGCACACATGACATTCGCAACTTTGCTCGCGCACAGCTTTGCGCTCGACACCAGCGCCGGTAACACGACGGTCAGCCTCATCAGCAATGTCGTAGCGTTGGCGCTCTTCGTTCTCCTGATTGCGGCGCAGTGGGTTGTATTCTCGAAGGCTGGCAAGCCGGGCTGGGCGGCGATCATCCCGTTCTACAGTACCCTCGTGGAACTCGAAATCGTTGGTCGCCCGTGGTGGTGGCTGCTGCTGCTCATGTTCGTGCCGATTGTCAACATCGTCCTGGCAATCATGTTGGTCAACGATCTCTCGAAGTCGTTCGGACATGGCGTCGGCTTCACGCTGGGACTGATCTTCTTGCCGTTCATCTTCCTCCCAATTCTGGCGTTTGGCGGCTCGCAGTATGTTGGGCCCGCCGCTGCCAAGCAGCTTGCCTACGCCGGCTAAGCTGCTCGACTGAGCGATACCAAAAACGAAGCGGCCGCAGTAATTACTGCGGCCGCTTTGCTGTTTGATCGCGCTTGAAGCGTTGCTGGCGGAGGAGGTGGGATTCGAACCCACGGCGCCGTTGCCGACGCACGCGCTTTCCAGGCGCGCCCACTAGGCCTCTATGGGACTCCTCCATATGCAGGACCAGTGTGCGCGGCCAGCGACCAGCGAACGCCGGATCGCCAGTCCGCCTGGCCTGTATTGGCGGAAGGGGCGGGATTCGAACCCGCGGCGCCCTATTCAGGCGCACCGCTTTTCGAGAGCGGCACCTTAAACCACTCGGACACCCTTCCGCCGGCCATAATAACACAGGCGCCGCGCGCTCGCAACTAGCGCGTTGAACTAATCGTGCTCATCTCAGCCGCTTGTTTGACACCTGACACGTACCCGCGCGATACTGCACAGGTAGAGGCGCTGGCGTCCCGCGCCCGATGTTTGGAGTGACACAACAGATGACACCGCTATCCGCCAATCTCCTGCTTTCCCCTCGATCTCTGGGCGGGCTGTGTCTGGCTGCATGCTCGTGTATGCGCGTCCATCGGTAGAGCTGCCTCGCGGGTAGCGCTTGCACGCGCTGACGCCTGCTCCTGTCTGCTCCTGATGGACGCGCCTTCATTGCCTCCTGTTCACTGTTCCCTATCGAATCCGCGCGGTATTTCGTCGGCTGTGCGCTGCCCCTGTGGTATCGTTTAGCGAGCCTGACGACGCGGAAGAAAGTGAGCCTATTCGCATGCAGCTCTACAATACTGAAGCCGGACGCAAAGAGACCTTCCAGCCGTTGGGCGATGTCGTGAAAATGTACGTCTGCGGCCTGACGCCCAAGAATGAGCCGCACCTGGGACATGGACGCCTTTTCGCCGTCAACGATACCGTGCGCCGCTATCTCGAATACCGTGGCTATAGGGTGCGCTACATCCAGAACTTTACCGACGTGGATGACAAGATCATCGCGGCAGGGTTGCGCGATGGCATTCCCGCCTTCGAAGCCGCCAAGCGCTACACCGACTCCTACTTCCGCGATATGGCGCGCATCGGCGTTCGTCCGGCGGATGAGTTCACCTATGTCACGCAATACATCCCGCAGATCGTTGAGATGGTGGCGGGCCTGATCGAGAAGGGGCACGCCTACGCAGTGGAAGGCGGCGATGTCTTCTTCTCCGTGCCGAGCTTTCCTGCCTATGGCCGCCTCTCCGGACGCGACGAGAAAGCGATGCGGGCAGGCGCGCGTATCGAAGAAGACCCTCGCAAGCGCGACCCACGCGACTTCGCCCTGTGGAAATCCGCCAAGCCAGGTGAGCCGTGGTGGGAAAGCCCATGGGGACATGGCCGGCCAGGCTGGCATATCGAATGCTCGACGATGGCTTTGCACTCGCTGGGCGAGCAGATCGACATTCATGGCGGCGGCTCTGATCTCATCTTCCCGCACCATGAGAATGAGATTGCCCAGACCGAGAGCTACACTGGTCATGCGCCGTTCGTGCGCTACTGGCTGCATACGGGCATGCTGAGCCTGCCCAGCGACGATAGCTCTGAGCCGGCGCCGCAGAACGAGCTCAATGCAGAGGCTGACGCAGAGACGGTGGCCGCTGCGGAGGGTGAGATTCCGGGCGGGTCGGAGGCCGCAATCCAGAAGATGGCGCACTCGGGCACGTTCGTCACGCTGAATTCAGTGCTGGCTACGGGCGACGTGCCGGGGATGGCGCTGCGCACGTATCTGCTGGGCCAGCAGTATCGCGCCAATCTGGTGTACTCCGATGAGCAGTTGCGCGCGACCATCGTGCGTTGGCGGCGCTGGGTGGAGACGGCAGCGAACGTGCGTCGGCTGATCGCGTGGGCTGAGGGCGAGAAGATCGACGCCAGCGCGAAAGACGCAGACGCAGCCAGGCTGCGCGAGAGCTTCGACGCGGCGCGGGCTGAGTTCATCGAAGCGATGGACGACGATCTGAATACATCGCGTGCGCTGAGCGTAGTGGATGAACTCACCCACCGCATCAATGACTACGCCAATGCGCTGCGCTCGCATGCGTTGGCGGCTGATACGGCGTCGGTATTGCGCGATGCGCTGGCGACGCTGGTAGAGATTACCGACACGCTCGGTATCGGGCTCGAAGACGAGACGGCTGCGAGCGGTGGGTTGAGCGCGGAGGATCGCGCAGCGATTGACGATCTTGTGCGGCAGCGCGGCGAGGCGCGCGCGGCCAAGAACTGGGCGGAGTCCGATCGTATCCGCAATGAGTTGGACGAGCGGTATCGTGTGGTCGTGAAAGACACGCCACAAGGCGCCGTCTGGTCGGTGAAAGAATAGCAGACGCTTCCTGAGTTGCGGCGTCGTGAAGTGAAATCGAGGCGAGACAGGCATGGCTGACTACGTGTGGGGACGCTATCCCGTGTTGGAGGCGTTGCGCTCGCGGCGTCGCGTGCATCGCATTCTGATCGCGCAGGGGCCGCGTGATTCTGGAATGAGCCAACTGCTCGACCAGGCGCGGCGTGTGGGCGTGCCTGTCGAACCGACTCCGCGACGCAGGCTCGACGATCTCTCGAAAAACGCGAACCATCAGGGCGTGGTGGCGTTGGTCGCGCCGCGCACCTATGCCGATGTTGAGGATATCTTGCAGCGCGCCAAAGACCTCGGCGAAGATCCGCTCGTGCTCGTGCTGGATGCGATTCAGGACGTGCACAACCTGGGATCGCTCATTCGCACGGCAGAGGTGGTTGGCGCGCACGGTGTCATCATTCCCGAGCATCGCGCTGCTGGTCTGACGCCTGTGGTAGACAAGACCTCAGCGGGCGCGGTCGAGTTTCTGCCGGTGGCGCAGGTCACCAACATCACCCGCACGCTTGATGACCTGAAGAAGCGTGGCATCTGGTGTATTGGGCTGGAAGGCTCGGCCAAGACCCGCTTCGATCAGGCCAATCTCAAGGGGCCCATCGCGCTGGTCGTCGGCAACGAGGGCAAGGGTATCAGCCGGCTGGTGAGGGAACATTGCGACGTGCTGGTCAACCTGCCGATGCGGGGCCACGTTGGCTCGCTCAATGCCGCCATCGCTGGCTCTGTCACCCTCTACGAAATCTGGCGACAACGCGAGTGGAAGATGCCCGCCGCCGAGACCGTGGACGGCGGCGAGTAATCGCTCGTCAGCCCACGGTTTCCGGCGTGGGCCGAAAGATGGTCGCGAGGCGAGATGGTTGGAGTTGGCCGCCGAGGCCGTAGAACTCGCAGAAACTCATGATCAATGGGCGCCATTTCTCGGGGTCGATGTAGTTCTTTGCGCCATCCATCAGCAGGCGTTCGTCGAGATGCACACGGATGATGCGCACCTCAACTGCAATAAGCGCGTCATCGCCGATGGGGTGATGGCGCTCGACGACGGCCTCCATCTGAACAGGGCATTCGGCGGCGCGCGGCGGGCTCACCAGGTCAGATGGCGTCGGTGTGAGCCTGGCGAGGACGAATTTGTCTGGCTCGTAGCGATAGCCTTGTTTCGCCTTTCGCTCCGGAACTGGATTCCTGCCGGTGAAGAGCGCGAGCCGGTCAACGACATCCACCTGCTCCGCCGACGGCAGGTTGAGCACGCACTCTTTTGTCCGCAGCAGGTTCTGGATGGTCTGCGAGCGCGAACTCATCCCCAACATGCATGATTGGTCGAGCCACCACGCCGATGACATGGGCGCGAGATTGGCGCTGCCATCCTCGTTTTGCGTGCTGATGAGCACAACTGGCGTTCCAAAGTAGAGAATCTTCGGTTCGACGACTCTATGCACCCGGTTGCTCCTGCTATCCACTATTCATCGTGGCGCACGTGGCGCGACCTCGCCCCTAGCCCAGCCTCGCTAGCTCACGGGATCGCCTCCCAGTGGGAGAGGGACTGGGGGGTGCGGTCCAACGCTGCGCCAACAACACAACTGAAATCAGATTGCGCCTGTTCCTGCACCCCATATGTAACCCAACATCTGGTCAATTGGTTGCGGTTCGGCCCTCACGTTTGACGGCTTGCGTGGTTGGCGGTAGGCTTGCAGTGTGGAATGCTGGATGTGAGCGACGATTCGGACAAAAGATGAAGGTGAGCGGCGCATGACGGGGCCTCGCACGATCTTCGTGGATGGCTACAATGTCATCCGCAATACAACGGCGCTGGCGCAGGTGGAGCGAGGCAGCCTCGCCGCCGGACGCCACGCGCTGTTGGCGCGGCTGGCCGGGAAGTATCGCCATACGCCGCATCGTGTGGTCGTCGTGTTCGATGGCGACACACGATCGGAAAGCGCCCAGCCATTCCCTGGGCTGTCGCGTGGGCGTGTGATCTTCACCTGCGCCAACGATACCGCCGATGCGGTCATCATCCGGTTGGCGGCTGAGGCGCGCCGGGAAGGGCTCGATGTCACGGTCATCAGCGATGACCTGGAGGTGCGGCTCGGCGCGGGCGCATATGGCGCCGCTACCGCTCGCGTTGGAGATCTGCAGCGACGTATGGATGAAGCGCCACGTCTGCTCCGCAAGCGATTTACCCATCAGGCCACCGTCAAGCGTATCCTCGACGGCGACGGCGATGAACTCCCTGGCCAGCGCAGCAAGGGGAATTCGCGCAAAGCGCCTCGCAAACGCGGGCAGCCACAGCGGGAATCACCCCTTTAGTGTTCACGCACGAAGAAGGATGAGTGAGCCATGGCGAAACTCACAGATGGGGCGATTACAATGGCGCTCGCCGGGCTGCCCGGCTGGTCGCGCCAGGGCGATACCCTGATGAAAGTCTTTACCTTCCCGACGTTCCCGGCAGGCGTTTCGTTTGTCGATCGGGTGGCGGTAGCCGCTGAGGAGGCGGGTCATCATCCCGACATCACCATCAACTATACGCGGGTGACGATGTCGCTTTCGACCCATGATGAGGGCGGTGTGACAGAAAAGGATGTCGCCCTTGCGCAGCGCATCGAAGCGTTGGTATGAAGCGATGCGCATGTAGCGCGTGTATAGCGTCTGCCGCTGGCTTTCTCCGGTGCGAGAGGCCAAGGAGAGTGTGCGAAGGATGCCGACCATTCACCTGGAGACGTCGATTGCCGCTTCGCCAGAGCGGTGTTTCGATCTGTCGCTCAGCGTTGACCTCCATCGCCACTCGGTAGCGCATACCCATGAGCGCCCGATTGCTGGAGTGACCTCAGGGGTCATGCGCCTGGGCGATACCGTAACGTGGGAAGCGGTCCACTTTGGCGTCAAGCAGCATCTCACCACCAAAATCACGGCGTATGAGCGCCCGCAGTACTTCGTCGATGAGATGATCCGGGGCATCTTTCAGGAAATCAAGCATCACCATGCCTTCATACCCCAACCATCGGGAACGCTCATGATTGATACGTTCACGTTCCGCGCCCCATTGGGAATCCTTGGGAAGATGGCCGAGACGCTGTTCCTCACGCGCTACATGGAAGGACTCCTACTCACCAGGAATAGGTATATAAAGCAAGTGGCGGAGGCGGATACCGCGCAAACAGTTCTCTGAACTCATCGGTCGAACTAGCGACAGTATCTTTCAGGAGGGCTTATACAGTGGAAGAAAAGTCTGCATCGCAGCAGATAGATGACATCATCAAAATGCCGGGTGATTGGCGAGGAGCGAAACTGGCACAACTTCGCGCGTTGATCTTGGCTGCGGACCCAACCATAGTTGAAGAGGTGAAGTGGAAGAAGCCCTCCAGGCCAGAGGGAGTTCCCGTTTGGTCACATGGTGGGAATGTTTGCATCGCGGACACACTCAAGAGCGCCGTGCGGTTGACCTTTCCCAAGGGCGCTCAGTTGGCGGATCCAAGCAAGCTCTTCAATACGCGCCTCGATAGTAAGGGCGTTCGCGCCATCGACTTTCGTGAAGGCGACTCCGTCGATGCGGCCGCGTTGCAGGCGCTCATTCTCGCAGCCGTGGAGCAGAACGCGTCGAAAGAGCGTTAGCGGTCATCTCGTGACCAAGCATCGTTCATCCGAAACGAGTGCGCCATCCCATACTGATTTCGGTTGAAGCGTTGGACCTGAGCGTCACTACTGCACGCCGAGGTCCCATGCCTGTTCGAGGTCTTCGCGTGAGTAGGCCTTGAACGCCATCATGGTCTGTGTCCGGCGAATGCCCCTGACGGCGACCATCTTCTCGGTGACAACGGTGGCGAGGTCTTCATAGGCAGGCAGGCGGAGCACAGTCACGAGATCCCACTCACCTGTCACCGAATAGACCTCCGCTACCCCTTGAATCGCCAGCAGCGCCTGTGCGGTCTCGTTGATGGCGTCGCGTTCGACGTTCATCAGGATGAGTGCGGTAATCATGGATGTCTCCTCACACCATTTCGAGTCAGATATTGGCGTTGGCGGACCTCACCCCCAGCCTTTCTCCCACAGGGCGAGGGGTGCGTGACTTTCCCCTCTCCTTGCGGGAGAGGGGGCCAGGGAGTGAAGTCCGTCGTGCGCAGGCGCCAAAATAACCTGGGCGAACCTTGTATGACAGGTCTGCTGGCTGGCAGTTTGAGTCGCCACTACGCCTTCTCTGCGAGGACGTTCGCTTTGTCGCGCAGTTCGCGGCGTAGCACCTTGCCAGTGTTGTTCTTTGGCAGTTCGCTCACAAACTCGATCCGCCGCGGGCACTTGAAGACGGCGATCTCACTGCGGCAGAAGTCGATCAAATCTTTTTCGGTTGTGTCCTCATGGCCCTCTTTCCGCACGACGAAGGCCAGCACCGACTCACCCTGGTAGGGGTCGGGATACTGCACGACGGCTGCGTCCGCCACCGCTGGATGGCGGTAGAGCGTCTCTTCCACTTCGCGTGGGTAGACGTTGTAGCCCGATACGACGATCATATCTTTCTTGCGGTCGACGATGGTGAAGTAGCCGTCGTCATCCTCAGTCGCGAGGTCGCCTGTGTGCAGCCAGCCGTCGCGAATGGTCTCTGCGGTCGCCTCTGGCTGGTTCCAGTAGCCAGACATGATATTGCCGCCGCGCGCGATCAACTCGCCAAGCTCGCCGTGTGGTAGTTCACGCCCATCCTCATCTACGATCTTGATTTCTACGCCTGGGACGGCGGGGCCGACGGTTCCGGGTTTCGTATGCTGGCCCGCCGCGTTGGTGGTGAGCACGGGCGACGCCTCAGACAATCCGTAGCCCTCTGTGATGGGAGCTCCAGTGAGTTCCTGGAAGAGATGGAGCAGCGCCACTGGCAACGCAGCCGCGCCGGAGGAAATGAAGCGCACACTCGACAGGTCATAGTCGCGGATATTGGGTACCTGCGACCACGCGACGAACATCGGTGGCGCGGCATAGAGTACTGTGGGGCGATGCGTCTGGATGCCTTCCAGCGTGGAGATAGGCTCGAATCGCTCCACGATCTGCATAGCGCCACCGTAGCGAATGGTGTTGTTCATGACCACGTTCATGCCGTAGATATGGAAGAGCGGCAACGCCGCCCACACAATATCATCGGGGCGCACGCAGATCTGTGGAATGTTCGCGCAGGATTCAATATTGGCGAGGAGGTTGCCGTGGCTCAGCATGGCGCCTTTGGGTCGTCCCGTCGTGCCAGAGGTATATGAAAGGACCGCGAGGTCGCTCTCGTCTACTGGAACGTTCGGCTCAGCATCGGATGCTTTGCCGATGGCCTCACCCCACGCGAGCGCGCCGGGAATCGCCATTGGGGCCGCGACGATCACGTGTTTCAGTTCGGGCGCTTCCGGCGCTGCCCCAAGCGCAGCCGCGGCGAACGGCGCGAAGGTCAGCAGCGCCCTGGCTCCGCTGTCACGCACGATGTAGGCGATCTCACCCGTCTTGTACAGAACATTCATCGGCACAACGACGGCGCCCACCTTGAGAATGCCGTAGTACGCTTCGGGGAAGAGTGGAATGTTGTGCAGCAGCAATGCCACGCGGTCACCCTTCTGGACACCCAGCCCCATGAGCGCGTTTGCGACCTGATTTGCCCGCTTGTTGAACTCGGCGTAGCTGGTCTTCTGGTCACGGAAGATGATGGCCGTCTTGTCAGGAGTCTCCGTCGCAGCTTTCGTGAGCATCGCGCTTATGTTCATTCCAGGCCTCCCGTCCGCAAAGGACTTCCACGGAACATTGGCGCGTATACCCAACATTGGCCGCGCCTGCGCAGGTGTTGGCTGATTATATGTGATTGCCCGCCGGACCACCGGCGATGTAGATCGTCTGGCCGCTGACATAGCTCGCGTCGTCAGAGGCGAGGAAGGCGATCACGCTGGCGACCTCGCTCGGCTGCCCGACACGACGCAGCGGAATGGAACCCTTCACGGCCTCCTGAAATTGCTCGGGTGTAGCGCCCAGGCGTTGCGCCGTCGCGCGGGTCATATCGGTGTCGATGAAACCGGGCGCGACGGCATTGGCAGTGATGCCGAACGGGCCGAGTTCGATGGCGAGTGTGCGGGTAAAGCCCTGCATGCCCGCCTTCGCCGCGCTGTAGTTGACCTGGCCGCGATTACCGAGCGCCGATGTGGAGGAGAGGTTGACGATGCGACCGTACTTGCGCTCGACCATGTGTTTTTGCGCGGCGCGAGTGCAGAGGAAAGCTCCCTTCAAGTGCACACCCATCACCAGATCCCAGTCGTCTTCACTCATCTTGAAGATCAGGTTATCGCGCAGGATGCCAGCGTTGTTCACGAGGATGTCGAGTTGGCCGAACGTCTTGACGGCGGTATCGACGGCGGCTTGCGCATCGTCATTCTTCGAGACATCGCAGCGAACGGCGACCGCGTCGGAGCCTGCCGCCTTGATCTCCTCGACGACGCGCTGACATCCTTCGATATCGAGGTCGGCTAGCGCGACTCGTGCGCCGTCTGCCGCCAGGCGTTTCGCAGTGGCTGCGCCGATGCCGCGACCCGCGCCTGTGACAAGCGCCACTCGTCCAGTAAGATTGCCCATTCGCTAGCCTCCCATGCAGGTGTTGTGGTCGTTCTTAGCGTCGATAGTCCGCGCGGCGGGAGCGATGGAGATGC
Organism: Ktedonobacterales bacterium; assembly: GCA_036391835.1. GTDB lineage: Bacteria > Chloroflexota > Ktedonobacteria > Ktedonobacterales > JADMIN01 > JAKAIY01. The sequence continues at coordinate 43,484 of DASVZC010000035.1, forward strand.
GCGGCGTCGCGCGTTGTGGTGAGCGCAGCATAAAATCGCGAGTCATGCGCTGTCAAGCGCTCGCCGACAAGCCCGTCCATGTCACAGGCGGCTGTTACCTTCCCTGCGCGCCTTCGAAGCTCCTACCAGGTAAGCCCGGTGGTCGCGCCGCTTGATGCTGACGCCACGCGCGCGGGCTGCGTCGCAGGTGTTTGGCGCTCTGAACTGAGGCGTGTTGGCTTTCCGATCACCAGCGCCACGACGCCAAGTACTATCGCGATGACGGACATCACAGCGGTGGCATCTGGGTCTGCGGCGATGGTGATGGCATTGGCCAGATTGAAGAGCGCGTGCCACACCATGACCACGAGTACACTTCCCCCCGTGCTGTTATAGAGGTAGGTGAGCCAGACGGCGCCAGCGAGGAGGCCAACCAGGAATCCAACGATAGTTCCCAGGCCAAAGTCATACCGATAAAAGAAGAAAGGGAAGTGGAAGATCGCCCAGGCGACAAAGACCAGCAGCGTGGCGATGATGGCATTCCACCGATTCTGTAGGCGTGAAAGCGCGAACCCGCGCCAACCCGGCTCCTCGCCAACCGCGTAGAGCATGGCCGCGACCACGCCATCGACCACCCAGAACCAGGCGCTTGATGGGGTCGCGAACGTCTGGCTGAAGTCAAGCCAATGACGACTTGATACCCCCACGCCGACGACTGCTAGCACAAACATCAAGATCGGCGTCCCTGCGCCAATCGCCCACCAAAGCCAGCCGACTCGCCACCTGCCCATGCTCTTGAGGAGCGTCCTGACACCGTTGCGCCCATCCACCATTGCCGTGACGATGAAGGCCGCCGTTATTGGTCCGAGCGCACCGACCGCGTGCCATCCGCTTGGCATGGGCAGGCGTGTCACACCCATTCCATTCAAGGCCAGCGGGAGGACGAGCGTCCATGAGATGCAATAGGTGAGGATCGCGTACGCGACCACTGGGTGACGTGACATTGTTGTAGTCAGACGCGTTCGCATGGGCGCGACTCCTTTCCCGTGCGCCAATTTCGCTTCTACTATGTGGCTGAGATGTCACAGTTGGGTCAATACCGTGGTCGCCTGAGGCACGATTGCGTCGCATCTGTAGGAAGTCTCTGTGCGCTTTGTCAGCAGGCGGCGTTGCGCGAAGTCGCGATACAATAGACTAGAGGGTATAGGGGCATCGTGCGCCGGATGGCGCGCAACTTGCAGCATAATGGCAAGACCCTCAGGAGATAGACACGACATGACGGGTAAATTGCTCTGGCGAGCGCTTCTATTACGGTGTCCGCGTTGCGGCGAGGGTAAGCTCTACCGCCGTGGATATACAATGAACCACGAGTGCAGCTCATGCGGCTGGGTCTTCGAGCGCGAGGAAGGCTACTGGACCGGCGCGATGGCTGTGAACCTCATCGTCACCGAGGCGCTCATCTTCATCGCAATCTTCCCGCTCCTCATCCAACGTGCGCCATTGCTGCTGACGTTGGGCATCGGTCTAGCGTTCGCCGTTCTGACACCATTCCTCTTCTACTGGCACTCCAAGAGTCTCTGGATGGCGGTAGACTTCCTGCTGCATCCGACACCACTTGTGACGCCGACACACATCATGACCGTCGAAGAGCTGCGAGCGCTCGCGTCGCGTCCGAGCCCGGAGTCACGCGCGCCGGGAAGCGCGCCGAAGCCGCTCGACATGGATCAGCAGTAGGGAGATATCGGCGGCCGAGACGCCCGGGATGCGCGACGCCTGCCCCATCGTGCGCGGTCGTACGCGCTGGAGGTGCTGGCGCGCCTCGATGCGAAGTCCGCGCAGTGCGGCGTACTCGATTTCGTCAGGGATGCGGCTCTCCTCCATCCGCAGCGAGCGATGCGCGCTGGCCTCTTCCTTCCGCACATAGCCTTCATACTTCACGCGCAGTTCCACCTCGGTCGCGGTGTCGTCGTCCAGCGTAGGCAGCGGCGTGAGCGCAGCCACTTGCGTATAGCGCGCGGTCGGGCGGCGCAAGAGCTGGCTCGCGGTCGTCGGCTGCGAGATGGCGTCAAGCCCGACGGTCGCGGCCTGTTCCTGCGTGGCGCGGCTGGGAGTGATGGTCGCCTCTTCGAGTTGACCGAGCGCTGAGCCGATGAGTTCGCGCCGTCGCTCGACTGCGGCATAGCGATCCGCGCCGATCAGACCGAGCCGCCAGGCGTGCTGTGACAGGCGCAGATCAGCATTGTCATGGCGCAGGAGCAGACGGCGCTCAGCGCGCGAGGTATGCAGGCGATACGGTTCCGTGGGCGGCTGCGTTACCAGATCATCGATCAGCACGCCGATGTAGGCTTCGTCGCGCCGCAGGATGAATGGCGCCTCGCCACGCGCGCTCAACGCCGCATTGATGCCCGCCATGATGCCTTGCGCCGCCGCCTCTTCGTAGCCGGAGGTGCCGTTGATCTGCCCCGCGAGGAAGAGTCCCGCGACGGCCTTCGTCTCTAGCGACATGCTCAACTGATCGGACGGCACATAGTCGTATTCGACGGCGTAGCCCCAGCGCATGACCTCGACGCGCTCCATTCCGGGGATGCTGCGGAGCATCGCCAGTTGCACATCTTCGGGCAGGCTGGTGTTCATGCCCTGGACGTAGACCTCGCTCGTGCGCCAGCCCTCCGGCTCCAAAAAGACCTGATGCCGCTCCTTGTCAGCGAACCGCACGACCTTATCTTCGATGGAGGGACAGTAGCGCGGCCCCGTACCCTCGATGACGCCGTTGTAAAGCGGCGAGCGGTCGAGATTCGCGCGGATGACACCGTGCGTATCTTCGGTCGTGTGGACGAGGTAGCACGGCAACTGTGGTCGCCATGCCGTCTGCGCCTCCGCTGGAATCGGATAGATTGGATTCGGACGACCCGGTGGCAACGCGATATCCTCACGCGCGGCGATGTCTTGCGAGAAGTAGCGCGGCGTGGCGCTTCCCGGCTGCGGAATCGTCTGACTGAAGTCAATCGTCCGCGCATCCACACGTGGCGGCGTCCCCGTCTTGAAGCGGCGCACCGTCAGTCCAAGGCGAATCAGCGCGTCGGAGATGCCCAGCGCTGGCCCCTCGCCCGTGCGTCCGCCCGGCTGTGTGCGCGAGCCGACCACCAGCCGACCGTTGATGAAGGTGCCAGTCGTCAGGATGACCGCAGGCGCATAGTAGCGCGCGGTGGATGTGACAACGCCAACGACGCGCGGTCGGCCATCGTCATCTACGGTGGAGATGAGGTCGTTGACGGCGCCCTGGCGGAGATCGAGACCGGTTTGGCTCTCCAGCGCGTACTTCATGCTGAGGCGATAGGCCTGCTTGTCGCACTGCGCCCGCAGCGCCTGCACGGCTGGCCCCTTGCCTGTGTTGAGCAGTCGCATCTGAATGAATGTGCGGTCGGTGTTGCGGCCCATCTCGCCGCCCAGCGCATCTATCTCGCGGACGAGATGCCCCTTGGCAGGCCCGCCGATGCTGGGATTGCAGGGCATCAGTGCGACGCTATCGAGGTTCATGGTCAGCGTGAGTGTGCGTAGGCCCATGCGCGCCGCCGCCAACGCCGCTTCGCAGCCAGCGTGTCCGGCGCCGACGACAATGACATCGTAGCGCTGGTCGAGGCTTTCGGGCGTCGTAGCTTGGATAGCGTCACTCATGGTGGGTTTTTCTCTGTCCTCAGGTGGGCCGGCGAATACGTAGTTCTCATACTGATTTCGGTTGTGTTGTTGGCGTTGTGTTGGACCTCACCCCCGCCTCCCTCTCCCCGTGGGAAAAGGGGAGTGGCGTATTTTTGGAGTAGGATTCACGCCGAATGCTAACCGCTCCTGCTCCCCTCTCCTTGCGGGAGAGGGGTTGGGGTGAGGTCGCGCCTGCCAATGACCGAGCCGAAATCAGTTCTTAGTATGTCGCGTCGTTTTAGAGAGCGTCAAACTAAAGAAAACAGGCTCTCCACGCGGAAACGTGGGAGCCTGTTCTGTCTGGATGCAGGAGCGAGTTACTTGACGGTGACCGTCAGGTTCATCGCGGGGTGCACGGTACAGGCGATCTGGTACGTGCCCGGCTTCGTGAACGTCACCTGCTTCTGCTGGCCTGGCTGAATCTGGAAGCCTGGTGAAGCAAGATCCTTTGGCGCGTCGGCGTTCGCGGCGCACTGGCCGTTCTGGCCGGTGCAGATGATGTGCACGCCACCGCTGCTCGTCGGATCGTCGAACGTCACTGGCTGGTTGGCAGAGACGGTGACGCACGAGTCAACGAAGTTGGTCACACCCATGGAGATGGTCTGCGTGGTCTTGCAGGAAGAGCCAGTGTTGCCGCCGCTGTTGGCCGCGCCGGGGCCGCCATCGCTGGCCGACTTGCCGCACGCGCCGAGCGCCAGTGTCAGGGTGAGCGCGAGCGGCACGATGCCGAACATGATCTTCTTCAGCATTACTCTGTGATCCTTTCAGCGCTCGCTCATGCCGCTCTCACTGCATTTCAATGGTACGGATGCGCATAGCGCCTGGTGTCGAATTTTCATTGAGCGTACATGGATATGTGTCGCTCAGTGTCGAAGCGTACGCCCGAAGGCGTCAGAATTCCGGAAGGAAGTATATCAGAGCGGCATAAACTTCGACAATCGGGAAAGCGCCTGATGTTCCATCAGGTTGTCGCCCGACACCTATTTCACAACATCACGATACCGCCGGAAGCCCCAACCGGTAGCCAATGCCCGGCGCCGTAAGGATGTAGCGCGGATTGGCCGGGTCTGGTTCGATCTTGCGGCGCAAGCGGCGGATGTAGACCCAGATGAATTCGATTTCCTTGCTGTATGCGGGTCCCCAGACCTGCGCCAGCAAGGCTTCGTGCGAAAGTGTCTTGCCCGCGTTCTGGGCCAGCGCGCGCAGCAGGCGATACTCCGTCTTGCTGAGAGCCATTGGCTCGCCTCCGACGGTGACGAGCCGTTGCTCTTCATCCAGCACGAGGTCGCCGCAGGTGTACACACGCTGATGATGCTCGGCAGTCTGGCCGCGCTGGGGCCGTAGCGCCCGCCGGACGCGCGCGATTGCCTCCTCGACACTGAGCGGCTGCGCGATGAAGTCCGCCGCGCCTGCGTCGAGCGCCGCCACACAGATCGCCGGGTCAGCCGCGCGGCCAACAGCCAGCACGGGCGCAGTAGTGCGCGCCAGTGTCCGCGCCAGGGGATCACGCCGTTCGTCATCAGGGAGCGCCAGATCGAGCACGACGAGGTCTGGCTCATCCAGTTCGATGAGTTTCAGCGCCGCTGTCAGATTCAACGCGGTTTTGGCGCTGAACCCTGCCTGCTCTAGATTAGCGCGCAGGTAGCGCGCCATCCGGGCGTCACCATGCGCCACGACGATGACTTTGCGCGCTCTCGCCAACGTGAGCGCATCGCCCGGCTCATCCTCTCCTTCGTCGCCTGTATTTTCTGCGCCTGGCTTCTCCGGCGCGGCGTCTAGCGGCGGCTGTACGGAGAGCGGCTCGGAAGGCAGGATAAATGAGAAGGTCAGCGCCCGTTCTTCGCGGCTTGTAGCGGCGCAGACGCAGCCACCGTGACGTTCAGCGATGGCGCGTGCGAGCATCAATTCAGGGTCGCCAGCGCCGTCTGGCTGTGGCTCTGGGTAGCGCTCGAACAGCCGCTCGGGTTTTAGGATGTCTGTTGGCGGCAGAGGGCAGCGGACAGATATTTCCACCTGCGCGCCCGAATCGTCGTTCGACGCATTGACAGGCTGGAGACTCACGCGAATGTCACCCACGCCACTGTGCGCCGTAGCCCACGCGATGAGCCCCTCAACGGCCTGCTCTACCATCGCGGCGTCGGCCAGCAGGCGCGGCTCATGGCCGTGGAGGGCCAACTCAAACGTGTGTCGTCGCGCGCGCCCCTTCCAGCGGGAGAGGGTGAGCATCAGCACATCGGAGACTTCGACCTGACTGACGCGCAGCGGCGCCTGCGACAGCGCAAGCAACTGGTCAACTGACACGACTGCGCTGCGCGCCCGCAAGACATGTTCGCGCACGACGCCTGCCAGCCCACTCGTATGTTCGGACTCCCTGATTGCCCGCTCGATGTCATTGAGACGCTCGACTACGTGCGCATGGCCCGAATGGGTGAGGTCTGTTTGAGGCGCCATGAACTGACCGTTCCCAGTGGAAAGAACGGTGCGCGATTGGTTTGTGGCGCTATGCGCTTGGGATATTTCTGCCACAAAATGACCTGACTGAACCCTGAACAGGATGTTCCAATTGAGACACTCTGTGATAGTATAGTGAGGTTGCGAACCGCATGGCAACGGGCGAGCCGCCAGGCAAGCCGAGGAAATACGTTCAGGCGATTGTTAGGAAGTTCGTTGACCCTGCAAGCACAGCGTTCAGGCGAGAGCGATACAATCGAAGGTATGCGGCAATTTCCGCCCCCTACTCAAGAAGCCAAAGGGTACTCCATGCAGAAAGCGCTCCCGATCGAGGCGCCCAAACGTCGCAGCGTGGGTTCCATAGTGTCTGCGTACTTCAGCCTCATGAAGCCTCACGTTACGGTGCTGCTTCTGGGGGTTACACTCGCGTCGATGGTGGTGGCGCTCAATGGCCTCCCGCCCCTGGGTGTGACTCTGGCGACGCTGATTGGTGGCGCGCTCGCGGCTGGCAGCGCTAACGCGATCAACTGCTACTGGGATCGCGACATCGATGAATTGATGAGTCGCACCAAGTTGCGCACCATCCCCGCTGGTAAGGTCGAGCCTGTCAACGCGCTCATCTTCGGCGTGGTGATTGGCGCGCTGTCTGTCGCGCTGTTCGGCGCCTTCGTCAACTGGACGAGCGCGGCGCTGGCCCTCGGCGCGATCCTCTTCTACGTGCTCATCTACACCATGTGGCTCAAACGCACCACCACCCAGAATATCGTGATTGGCGGCGCGGCTGGCGCGGTTCCGGCTGTGATTGGCTGGGCTGCGGTCGCGCCGTTGCACTGGGGACCGTCGCTCTGGACGCCTGTGCTGATGTTCGCGGTCATCTTCCTGTGGACGCCGCCCCACTTCTGGGCGCTCTCCATCGTGCTGAAGAAAGACTATGCGCGGGCTGGCGTGCCGATGCTGCCGGTCGTCAAGGGTGACGCGTTCACCTACCAGCAGATCATCGTCTACACGGTTGTGTTGGTCGCCTCGTCGCTGCTGCTCTTCGTGACCGGCGGCATGGGGTATCTCTACCTTGTCAGCGCGATTCTGCTGGGAATTGGCCTGCTGGTCTTCGCGATTCGGCTTGGCCAGACACGCACGCTCAAGAGCGCGCGGACCATGTTCTGGTTCTCGAACTACTATCTCGCGCTGATCTTCGCCGTCATGGCGCTAGATCATGTGCTGCGCTAGTCCGGTCCTGCGCGTCGGCGAGTGGACACGCAAGCGTCCAATCGCTGATGTCGCTCGTTTCATCTACCAGAGGCGCATGCGCTCATGCGCCGAGATCGTTTCGGCGCCCGAATTTCGCGGGCGCTGTCGGCGTGTCTGGCCCGTGCGCCAGGCGCGTTTTGAGCGCAAACCGGTTGTAAAATACTGGGGAGGCCGAGGATTCATCGTATGCCATTGAAGCTGACATGGCGGCGGGTCGCGTCGTTGGCGCCGTTGCTCATCGCTCTGCTGCTCGCAGGATGCGGCAACACATCGCTCAACGACATCAACCACACGCCAAACCTGCTGGACCCACAGAGCCCGGTTGCCCTCGCGGAATCGAACCTTTTCTGGGTCATCCTCGTTGTGGCGACTTTCGTTTTCGTGGTCGTGATAGCGGCGCTGCTCTACTCTATCGTGCGTTTCCGCTCGCGCCCTGGCGCGCCTGAGCCGGTGCAGACGCACGGCAACACGCAGATCGAAATCGCGTGGACCATCGCGCCGTCCATCGTGCTGGTGCTCGTGCTGATCGGCACGATTTACACGATGTTCGAAGTGCAGCAACCAGCCGCGCAGAACACCATTACGGTGAATGCGATTGGCCACCAGTGGTGGTGGGAGTTCCAGTACCCCGACCAGCACATCGTGACGGCTGATGAGATGTACATCCCGACGAATACCGTCGTGCACCTCAACCTCGTCTCGAACAACGTCATCCACAGCTTCTGGGTACCGCAACTGACTGGTAAGACCGACGTGATTCCGGGTCACAACAACGCGATGTGGATTGAGTCGAACTCGGTTGGCTGGTATCGCGGCCTGTGCGCTGAGTTCTGCGGCACGCAGCACGCGCACATGGACTTCCTGGTCCATGCCGTCTCCTCATCCGACTATCAGGCCTGGGTTTCGCAGCAACAGCAGCAGGCCGCGCAGCCGACCGATGCGTTGGCGCAGCAGGGCGCGAAGTACTTTGCGGCCAGCGCCTGCATTGGCTGCCATGCGATCAACGGCGTCACTACGACGAATCCCGCGTCGCTGATTGGCCCGAATCTGACGCACTTCGGCGGCCGCCAGTGGATCGCGGGTGGCGTGACGGACAATACTCCGGCCAATCTCGCCGCCTGGCTCAAAGACCCGCAGGCTGTGAAGAACGGCTCGGACATGCCGAACCTCCACCTGACAGATGACCAGGTAAATGAACTGGTCGCGTATCTGGAGAGCCTGAAGTAACCGACCCGATAGCGAGGCTTGCCTCGCGCGTTTGGACTGGAATTGAGAGGACTGTCTTATGGCAGTAGGGAGTGTTGCGACACGGAGTCGCCCTGCCCGACGATCCTGGACCCAATCCGCAATCGGGTCGTGGGTCACGACGACCGATCATAAAAAGATCGGTATCATGTACATCTACACAGCGTTCTTCTTCTTCTTGTTCGGCGGTGTGCTGGCGATGCTCATTCGCACGCAACTGGCCGTCGCCAACAACAACCTGCTGACGCCTGAGCAGTACGACCAGGTGTTCACGATGCACGCCACCGTCATGATATTCCTGTTCATGATGCCGATTTGGACGGGCTTCGGTAACTATCTGGTGCCGCTGATGATCGGCGCGCGCGACATGGCGTTCCCGCGCATCAATGCGTTGGGCTACTGGCTGTTCCTCATCGGCGGCATCGTGATGAGCCTCAGCTTCGTGTTCAACGCCGCGCCGAATGCCGGCTGGTTCAGCTATGCGCCGCTGACGGAAGCGACGCCGACCTGCCTGACACAGGCGCTCGGCACCGCGCAGCAGCAAGCGGCGACTGCCGCGAGCGCCGCCGCCGCAGGTGGACAGGGCTGCTTCTCGCCGGGTCAGAATCCAGACTTCTGGATTATCGGCATCAACATCCTGGGCATCGCCTCCTTGACGGGCGCGATCAACTTCGTCGTGACCATCCTGCGCATGCGCGCCCCCGGCATGACGATCAACCGCATGCCGCTGTTCACCTGGATGACGATGGTAACATCGTTCCTGCTGATTTTCGCGCTGCCGAGCCTGACGGTCGCCAGCTTCATGCTGCTGTTCGATCGCCATCTGGGCACGCACTTCTTCCAGGCAAGCCAGGGCGGCGACCCACTGCTGTGGCAGCACCTCTTCTGGTCATTCGGCCATCCTGAGGTGTACATCCTGATTCTGCCGGCCTTCGGCATGATCTCGGAGATTCTGCCCGTCTTCTCGGGTAAGCCAATCTTCGGCTATACCTTCGTGGCGTGGTCAGGTGTCGCCATCGGCTTCCTAAGCTTCACCGTGTGGGCGCACCACATGTTCGCGGTTGGTCTGCCGCCGCTGGCGCAGGCGTTCTTCGCCTCCAGCACGACGCTGATCGCGATTCCGACGGCGGTGAAGATCTTCAACTGGGTTGCCACGATCTACGGTGGCCGTGTCCGGTTTACCGCTCCGATGCTCTTTGCCATCGGCTTTGTCTCGATGTTCCTCATCGGTGGTCTGAATGGCGCGGCGCTGGCCGTGGTGCCGTTCGACTATCAGGTGACGGATACGTACTTCGTCGTCGCGCACATCCACTATGTGCTCTTCGGTGGCTCGGTGATGGCGCTCTTCGCGGGCATCTTCTACTGGTTCCCGAAGATGTCGGGGCGCATGCTCAATGAGCGGCTGGGTCAGTTGCAGTTCTGGCTCTGGCTCATCGGCCTGAACGCCGCGTTCTTCCCGATGCACATCCTCGGCCTTCTGGGCATGCCGCGACGCCAGTATACCTATCCGGGCAACCTGGGCTGGAACGATCTGAACCTGCTCTCGACCATCGGTGTGTACGTCATCACGCTCGGCGTGATCGTCTTCCTGGTCAACTTCCTGATCACGATCGTCCGGAAGCCGACCGCTGTGGACGATCCATGGGATGCGTTCACGCTGGAGTGGGCCACGAGTTCGCCGCCACCGGTTGAGAACTTCGTGACGATTCCGGTCGTGCGCAGCCGCCGCCCTGTCTACGATCTGAAGCATCCGGATGCTCCAGACTGGAAGACAGAGCACTAGCAGTTTCATTCGCTCTGCCGCGACCCTCGACTATCAAGGGTCGTGGCAGGGCGAAGCAGATACAAGGTGTAGGGATAAGTACGTTATGCGGGAGATGCCGAAGTACCAGCGACGCGGGCTGCTCATGCTGGCGCTCTCCGCGGTTGTCTCGCTTGCGCTGATTGTGCTGCTGGCGATGAAACTGGCGGCGGCGGGGTCAGCGGTTAGCAAGGCGCCCTCCTTCACACTGGATGGTAAGCCCGCGCCCGACTTCACCAGTACGGTCTACAACGGCGCGTCGGGGCAGATGATCCATCTGGCGGCGCTCAAGGGCAAGCCGGTCGTGGTCAACTTTTTCGCGTCGTGGTGCGCGCCCTGTGTGGAGGAAGCGCCTATCCTGAGCGCAAGCTATCAGAAGTATGCGCCACAAGGTGTGGTCTTCGTCGGCATCGTCTATCAGGATACGCAGCAGAATAGCCTCGACTTTGCCAGGCAATACAACATCCAATATGCCATTGGAGATGACCCCGGCGGCCAAACCGCCATTTCGTATGGCGTGACCGGTGTGCCGGAAACGGTCTTCATCAATCGCCAGGGCGTTGTCGTCAGCAAGATGTACAGCGCCAGTGATAGCGGCACGTTTGACAACTCAATTCAGGCGATTTTGCGATGACAACCTTGAGCGCTGGAACGCTATTCATCGCGCTGGCGGGCGGCCTCGCGTCGTTCTTCTCGCCGTGTGTCGCGCCTCTCGCGCCAGGCTATATCAGCTACGTGAGTTCGCTGACACTCAACGACGGTGAATTGCCACAGGCTGGCGCCGCGTGGCGCTCGAAGCTGTTTGGCTCAGCCGCCATCGCGAGCATGCTCTTCGTCGCGGGGTTCTCGGTGACGTTCATCGCGCTGGGATTCCTGGTCGCGGGCTTTGGGACGTTGCTTGCGGCGTACCGCCCGGTGTTGGAGACCATCGCGGGTATCGTGATGCTGGTGATGGGCGCGTTCCTGTTGGGACTGCTGCCACGACAGGTGTCGGAGTTCCTGATGCGCGAGGGCCGTTTCCACACGTCGGGCGCGGCGTTGCGCGGTTGGGGGCTGGCGGCGCCGTTCACGCTGGGTATCGTCTTCGCCGCGGGCTGGACACCGTGCATCGGGCCAGTGCTCGCGTCGATTCTGCTCTTCGTGGGCGCGAATAGTTCGGTGGGGCAGGGCGCGCTCTTGCTGGCGGTCTATTCGCTGGGCTTTGCGATTCCATTCCTGGTGATCGGCATAGGTTGGTCGTTCGGATTGCGAGCGTTCGGCTGGGCGAAGCGCTACAACGCTGTCATCGCGCGAGTGAGCGGAGTCGCGCTGATTCTGGTCGCGCTGCTCTATCTGACAGGTGAAGTCTCGGTCATCTCGACCTGGGCGCAACGATTCGCGATTGGTCTCGCTCCGATGTCGGCGCTGACGGCCTTGATGCGGTAGGGAAGCGCGCCAATGTTGTTGCTGGCCTTGAGCGACCTGATGCGAACAGCGCACACGCTGGCGGGCGGCGTCTGGATCGGCGGGAGCGTGGTCTACCTGCTGGTCATTCTGCCAGCGCTGCGGCTGGGAAAAGCCGCACCGGAGGTGAGCGCAGCCATCGCTGCGCAGTTTCGGCGGCTGGTGAATATCAGCATCGTCACGCTGCTGCTGAGCGGGGTGTATCTCACCTTCGACCGGCTGAATGCGACCGAAGTCGGCGTTACCTACGTCGTGACACTGGGCGTGAAGATCGCATTGGCGCTGGCGATGTTTGGGCTAGCGTTGTTCCAGGCGCAAGAGGCGCGGCGGCCCGCACGGCTGCGTGGACGTCTCTGGCGGCTGGCGCCACGGCTGATTCTGGCGTTGGGCGTGGTGGTGTTCCTGCTCGGAGCCGTACTAAGTGGGCTATTCGATGTCGCGCTCGGCGTGGCGCGCTAAGCTGATATCTGGATTGATTCGATTCTGACATACGGAGGTAGGACCATGCTGGCTGAGGGTGAGGCTACTACGCTGGCTCCCGAGCCACGCGCGAAGCGACGGGCTCCCCGCTGGGGCTTCATCATCGCGGGTCTGGCGATCATCGCGGCGGTCATCTATCTGGTCGTCGCCAACACCGGAACCTCTGCGGAATATTACATGACCATCCACGAGTTGCAGAATTGCTCGTCGTGCGCTGGGCAGGCGGTGCGTGTGGCGGGTTTCGTCTCGAAGGATGGCGTCACCAAACTCGACAACAACCAGGCAATCTCGTTCAACATCACCGATAACACGCTGGCGATGCCGGTGATGTATCGCGGCATCGTGCCTGACACCGTAAAGGCTGGCACGCAGGTCGTCGTGGAGGGTCACCTGCTCAACGGTGTCTTCCAGGCGACGACGCTGCTGGCGAAGTGTCCATCGAAGTTCCAGGCTGCTACACCAGGCGCTTCGTCGACTGGTCAATAGCGGCTCGCGCGTTCTCAGGCGTTCAGAGGAGTAGTGCTCGTGCGATTCACCGATCTCGGCGCGATAGCGCTGATGCTCGCACTCGTCTTCGCGGTCTATGCGCTCGTCGCATCCGCGTTGGGCGCGCTGCTGCGTCGCTC
>DASVZC010000036.1:0-9354 GCA_036391835.1 Ktedonobacterales bacterium
TCGGAAACGCAAGTCACGCTGCTGAACTACCGAGGATAACGAAGATGCGAACGAGGGGCCAGGGTCACACCTCTACAGGAGACCTGGCCCCTCTGTCGTGTGCTGCATACGTTCATTTCAATCCGTATTTGGCCTCGCTGAGGTCGTTGTATGCGTAACGGCGATATGCGGAATCTGGGCCGTGAATCGTGTTGCGCGGGAGTCTGCTCCAGGGGGAAGGGGACATGCCGAAGTTTGTTTTCATGACGGGTGGAGTGGTGTCATCAGTCGGTAAGGGCATCACCGTCGCGTCAATCGGGCGCCTGCTGAAGAGCCGTGGCATCTCAGTGGCGCTCATGAAGCTCGATCCGTATATCAACGTTGACCCTGGGACAATGTCGCCCTACCAGCACGGCGAAGTCTTCGTCACCGACGATGGCGCCGAGACGGACCTCGACCTCGGCCACTACGAGCGTTTCACGGATGAAGGCGCCAGCCAGTCGAGCAATGTCACGACCGGCCAGGTCTACGCGGCTGTCATCGGCAAAGAGCGGCGCGGCGGCTACCTGGGCGGCACGATTCAGGTCATCCCGCACATCACCAACGAGATCAAGGCCCGCATGCGCACGCTGGCCGAGCAGACCAACGCCGATGTCATCATCGTCGAGGTCGGCGGCACAGTCGGCGACATCGAGGGCGAGCCGTTCCTCGAAGCCATCCGCCAGATGCGCAACGACATGGGCCGCGATAACGCGCTCTACATGCACGTAACCCTTCTCCCCTACATTGGCGCGACCAAAGAGCTCAAGACCAAGCCCACACAGCACAGTGTCAAAGAACTGCTTCGCTCGGGCGTTCAGCCAGACGTCATCCTCTGCCGTTCTGACTATCCCGTGGCCGACGACCTCCGCGACAAGATCGCGCTGTTCTGCAACATCGAACGCCGCGCGGTTGTCCCACTGGAGACCGCGAACAGCATCTACGAAGTGCCGCTGCTGCTCGAAGAATTCGGGCTGGGCGACTACCTCGTCGAAAAGCTTGGCCTGGGCGAGCAGGCGCACGCCCCGCAACTGGACGACTGGCGCGAACTGGTGAGCCGCATCCACGCGGAGAAGCCGTTCGTGCGCATCGCCCTGGTCGGCAAGTATGTCGAACTGCACGACGCCTACATGTCCGTTGTTGAGGCGCTCTCCAGCGCGGGCTGGTCCATCGGCGTTGACACGCAGATCGACTGGATTGACTCGCAGAAACTGGAAACCGACTGGGACAACTATGTGCCACATCTGGCCGCCGCTGACGGCATCATCGTGCCAGGTGGCTTCGGCCATCGCGGCATCGAAGGCAAGGTGCGCGCCGCCAACTACGCCCGCACACACAACATCCCCTACTTCGGCCTGTGCCTCGGCCTGCAAGTGGCGGTTGTCGAGTATGCGCGCAACGTGCTGGGCCTGACGGACGCCAACAGTTCAGAGTTCGACCCCGAGTCGCCCGACAAGGTGATCGACCTGATGCCCACGCAGCGCGGTGTCTCTGACAAGGGCGGCACGATGCGGCTGGGCCAGTGGGTCTGCTGCCTGACACCAGGTAGCAAGGTCGCGGAAGCCTACGGCGACGGCATCGTCTTCGAGCGCCATCGCCACCGCTACGAGGTGAACATCGCCTACCATCGCCGCCTGGAGGGCGCGGGCATGCGCTTCAGCGGCAAGTCGGCGGATAACAAGCTGGTCGAGATCATCGAACTGCCAGATCATCCGTGGTACGTGGCGACACAGTTCCATCCAGAGTTCAAGAGCCGCCCCACGCGTCCACATCCGCTGTTCCGGGGATTCATCCAGGCGGCGGCGCATCGGGCGGAAGAGCAGGGAGCCTCGCGGCTCGACGCATCCGCATCGCACGACACGAGCGCCAGCTTGAACGGCCACTCAGCGCCAACCAGTAGCGAGGCTGCGCAGCGCCAGGGCTAGGCGTCAACTCCACGCAAGGGTTCCATCAGGCGGTCCAACATCATCGTTGGGCCGCCTGCTTGCGTCTCTGTTTTGTATCCCTGCTTCGTAGTTCCGTCGCAGTGTGTGATAGTTCACTTAAGATGTGACCAGACAGTTTTCGGCGCCGGAGTTGCGTCGCGCTACGCGCGGCGAGGGCAGGTTTCTGCCAACGGGGGGCCGCTTGGCGCCTGGATGTGAAGCGGCGGCGCAGCGTATAGACAGGATGGGCACATTGTGCGCGTATTGATAGCCGACGATGATACAGCGATACGCGATACCCTTTCTCTTCTCCTCCGGGATGAGCGCTATGAGGTCTGGGAGGCAATCAACGGACTCGACGCTCTTCAACTCATGCGCAAAGCGACCGAACCGCTGATCATCTTGCTTGACATGTGGATGCCCGGCATGGGAGGCGAGGCGACGCTCCTTGCCACACTCGCTGTCGAAGGCTGGCAGACGCGCTATGCGTTCGTCGTGATGACAGCGAATCCGCAGCATATCTCCGACCATGCCCTCGCCATTCTCGACCGCTACGGCATTCCACTCATCCTCAAGCCTTTCGACATTGACCACATTTCCCAACTGGTCAGCAGGCTCGCCGCACGCTTCAGCGATAGCCTGGTCAGGTAACGTCCGCGCCTCGCGAAAACTGCCTGTCAAGTTTTCGCGCCCTCATGCGATGTACTTGGTAGAGGAGTCACACGGACTGCTCGAAAGCGACGTCGGACGAGGAGTCGCCATGCGTGAGCGCGCCAAGCGCGAGGAGTCCGCGACAGTGGCTTCCCCGCTGCCCCTGACCCTGTTCACCACCACGGTGGACACGCATCAGGCGGCGCTCTATGGCTTCTTGCGCGGCATGCTCGGCGATGACGAAGCCGCCCGCGACCTCACGCAAGACACGTTCTCCGACGCCTGGCGCGCCACACAGGCCAGAGAGGCGCCGTGGAGCGCTGACCACGACGCCGACGAGCGCCGCAGGTGGCTCTTCTCCATCGCCTATCGCCGCGCCATCTCACATCTGCGTAGGCGCAGTATCATTCGCTGGGCCTCACTCGACGCGAGCGCGGACCCGGCTACGCGAGATGTGGTGTATTCCTCAGTCGAGTCGCAAACGCCATTCGAGACACGCATCGTGGAGGCCGAGGCGCTGCGGGCGGCGCTACGTCGGCTGCATCCTGATGACGCGGCGTGCCTGCTGCTGCGGGTGGCACAGGGCTTCAGCGGCGCGGAGACAGCCACCGTGCTGGGAATCAGTGAAGAAGCGGCGGCGCAACGCCTCTCACGCGCCCGCCGACGCCTGCGCGCAATCTATCTCCAGCAAAACCCGTCGGATGAACCAGCCAGCAAGAGGAGCGACGACCATGAGTGAGCAACGCAACACCCGGCGCATCCTCTGCGAGCGATTCGCGTCCCTGCTGGCCGCGCTGGACCCCTCCGATACGAACTTCGCGACGAATACGCCAGAGATGGCCGAGGCGCGCGCGCACCTGGTCGGCTGCCCGTACTGCCAGGCCAACCAGCGCGACTACGCCGCGCTCGATGGAGCCGTGCGCGCAGCATTTGGGCCAGCGACCGTAGCGCCGTTTCGCACGGCAGACCTCCTCATGGCGGTTGGAGCCACCAGCGAGCCGCAGTCACGCCGCGCAGGCGACCCCATCCGCAGCGTGCGCTACTTGAAGGATTTCGACGACACGGAGGGACACACGACGATGCACGACACCGATGAGCGCGCCAACAATGACACCGCGCCAGCGACCACGCGCACGCCGCCCCTCAGCGTGCGATTACCGCGCGGAGCTAGCCTCCGGCGCCAAGCCCTGACGCTTGGCTTCAGCGCGACCGCCGCAGCCGTCATACTGATCGTCGTCGCCGTCTCACTCTTTGGCGCACACTGGCGCCCCAATGTCGCTCACTCGCGACTCGCACATACCATGGCGACACAGACCACGAGCCTCCCGGCGACCGCGGGAGCAGGCATCGCCGCCATCTCGATGGATTCGCCGATAGATGGCTGGGCGCTCGGCGACGCGACGCTCGACCCGACCGTCACGCCAACGAACGTGGGCGTCGCGTTCTACCACTACGACGGGCATGTCTGGCGGTTCGCGCAACGCATCGGTGGACTGGTCATCTACCAGAACAGCGCCGCCAGAATCCACATGTTCTCGCCAACAGACGGTTGGGCCTACATTCCCTCCAGCACGGCGCCGCTTCATTATGACGGAAACGCGTGGAAACCCGCGCCCATTACACTCACGAGCGCAGAGCAGCTTTCGCAGTTGGTCGGCTTCGACATGGTTTCGCCGACGGAGGGCTGGGCGGCGGCCTACCTCATGGGTGGCTCCGCTGGCCCGGGCGCGATTGAATTCCTGCATTATGACGGCAAGAAGTGGACAGTCGAGGAGATCCCCTTCGCGCCATCTGACATCGATCTCCGTAGCACGGTCATTTCCGGTTTTTCCTCGGCGCCGGGCGTCGTCTGGGCTGTTGGATGGGCGACGCGCCCGAATCAATCAGGAGACAACCCTCCCGTTGGACTGCTCTTCAAGCGGTATAATGACTCCGGCATATGGAATTACTACCAGCAGGGCAATTCGGGGACTGGCATTCCTTCTACCGCGCTCCATGACGTCGTGATGACCAGCCCAAGCAGCGGCTGGATGGTTGGCGAAACCGTCCACACGGCACAACAATCGAACGGGATGACGACGGACACTGCAAGTCCGCTACTCTTGCGATATGACTTCGCCGCCACAGGCCCGAGATGGCAGCCTGTGCCAGTTCATGTCGATGGGCCGGGAATCTTCAAGACCCTTCTGCGCATCGAAGCGATTGGTGAACGGAACATCTGGATAGCGGGCAGTTCTGGTAGCACGACCAGATATAGCTCTATGTCCGAAATTTCATCGTTGCTTCTGCACTACGATGGCGCCACCTGGACAAGTGTGACGCCTATATTGGATACGGGACCAAACATGACAGCCACCATTACGACACTCGCGCTCGCACCTAACGGGGACCTCTGGGTGGCAGGGCAGATAGTGTCTGTGACAAATACTTATACACGTGGCCCCATCCAACCATTCTTTTGGCGCTACCACGACGGCGTATGGAGCGCGGCGACAGTGGAAACCGCATAGCGACGCGCCTCTCCTCACGTCAGCCGATGCTATACTGAGCCTGGCATTCCAGCCAAGCTGACCACATCGACGTGAGGAGAAGCAATCGCATGAGCGACGAGACGACGAAGTATATTCTGGTGGAACGCGATGGCGCGGTCGCCACCGTCATCATCAACCGGCCCGACAAGCTCAACGCGCTGAACTGGGCGCTGGTGGCTGAGTTGGCCAAAGAACTCAAAGCGATCGACCGCGACGACAGCATCCACGCAATCGTGCTCACGGGCGCTGGCGACCGCGCCTTCGCCGCCGGAGCCGACATCGCCGAGATGTCCACCGCGACCCCAGCGGAGATGGCGTTCGGCGGCTTCGAGGGCTGGGACGACATCCGCCGCATCAAGAAGCCGATCATCGCCGCCATCGAAGGTTTCGCGCTCGGTGGGGGCAGCGAGCTTGCCATGCACGCCGACATCATCATCGCTAGCGAGAAGGCCAAGTTTGGCCAGCCAGAGATTCTGCTCGGCATCATGTGCGGCGCGGGCGGCACACAGCGCCTGACGCGCACCATCGGCAAATATCGCGCGATGGAGCTCTGCCTGACGGGCGACCAGGTGACGGCGCAACAGATGGAAGCCTGGGGCATCGTCAACCATGTCGTCGCTCCCGGCGAGGCCCGCGCCGAAGCCATCAAACTGGCGCAGAAGATCGCCGCGAAGGCCCCCATCGCCGCATTGCTGACCAAGGAAGCCATCCTCACCGCGCTGGACACGCCGCTCGAAGCCGGATTAGCCTATGAGAAGCGCGTCTTTGCGATGCTCTTCTCCACCGCGGACGCGAAAGAAGGCATGTCAGCCTTCATGGAGAAGCGGCCCGCGACGTTCCAGGGCAAGTAGCAAGCACAGGGAGCAAGCCGTCATGGCGAACATCAACGGCGCCGCGGATGAGGCGGTTATCCTCTCTGCGGTGCGAACACCGTTTGGGCGCTATGGCGGCGCCCTGAGCAGCGTGCGGCCAGATGACCTCGCCGCCATCGCCATCGCCGAAGCTGTGCGGCGGGCAGGTGTGGAACGCGAGCGCATCGAAGCCGACCTCGAAGATGTCGTGCTGGGCTGCGCGAACCAGGCCGGAGAGGACAATCGCGATGTCGCGCGCATGTCGCTGCTGCTGGCGGGCCTGCCCATCCACGTCGGCGGCCAGACAGTCAACCGCCTCTGCGGCTCTGGCCTCCAGGCGATCATCACCGCAGCCAACGCCATCAAGCAGGACGAGGGCAAGATCTTTATCGCGGGTGGCGTCGAAAGCATGACCCGTGCGCCATTTGTGCTGGGCAAAGCGGAGTCAGCGTTCGCGCGCGGCCCGCAGACCCTGCAAGATACGACGCTGGGCTGGCGCTTCATCAATCCAAAGCTCTCGGCGATGCACCATCCCTATAGCATGGGCGAGACGGCCGAGAACGTCGCCGAGCGCCACACCATCACCCGCGAGGAACAAGACGCCTTCGCGCTGACGAGTCACCAGCGAGCGGTGGCCGCGATCGATTCGGGCCGGCTCGCTGAGGAAATCGTCGGAGTCGAGGTACCAGCGGGTCGAGGTGAGACGACGACCGTAATGAACGATGAGCAGCCACGCCGCGAGACGACGATGGAGCGACTCGCCAAGCTGAAGCCCGCCTTCCGGGCGGGTGGCACGGTGACGGCTGGCAACTCCTCGGGCATCAACGACGGCGCGGCGGCCCTGGTGATCGCCTCACGCCGCTGGGCCGAGGCGCACGGAGCCAAGCCACTCGCGCGCATCCTGACGGGCGCGGTCGCCGGAGTTGACCCGGCTTACATGGGCCTCGGGCCGATTCCCGCTTCGCGCAAGGCGATGGAGCGCGCGGGCATCGCCGCCAGCGACCTCGACCTGATCGAACTGAATGAGGCGTTCGCGGCACAGTCCATCCCGTGCATGCGTGAGCTTGGCCTCGACCCGGAGCGCGTCAACGTCAACGGCGGCGCCATCGCGCTCGGCCACCCGCTCGGCGCCTCTGGCGGGCGACTGGTCACGACGCTGGCGCACGAACTCAGGCGACGGAATGGCCGCTACGGACTGGCGACGATGTGCATTGGCGTTGGCCAAGGCATCGCAGCGATCATCGAGCGCCTGTAATCCGGCGCATGTGAAACGTTCATGGCCGAAAGTCGTTGGATTGACGGCCATGAACTCATCCACTGGCGCCGCGCTTGCGTTTGGGTCTCCTTGGTGTAGAGCAAATCAACACGCTACTGCCCCGGTCATGGAGGATCCCAGCATGCCCACGAAACGGCCCCACGCCAGCCAACAGATAAGGACAGTCATCGCGGCATCATGCGTCGTCAGCGGCCTGGCATTTATGCTCGGTCAAGGGGTCGCCGCCTATCAGGCGAATGTACTCCAGCCGCGCCTTGATTCACTGGTCTCGCAGGTCTCACATGTCAACGAACAGATATCTATCGCCCACGGCGAGACACCGACTCCTACCGTCCACTCGTCGAAGCAGTGGAGCGCCGTCACGACGCGTACGGTACGCACGAGCACAGCAAGCACGACACACACCGCAGCCCTTGTGACAGACACACCAGCGTCCACGACGAATGATGCAAAAGACAACCAGGGACAAGACAACCAGGGACAAGACAACCAAGACAAGCAGGGCAAGCACGACAAGCATGATTCACACGACAAGGCCAAGCAAGACAAGCAAGACAAGCAAGACAACCAGGGCAAGCACGACGGGCAAGCAGGTAACGCCGACAATCCACAGACTTCTGGACAGTCGGATACGACAGGGACGTTTGATACATCAGGACAGTCCGGCGCCAGTGGGAACGCTGACAGCGTCAACGTCACCTTCGACATCACCGGCAATGGCAACAACGACAAGGCCGCCAATCCATAAGGATAAGGCGGCCTTCATGTAGGGTCGTACGAGTCAAGATCAGGAGATCATATCAGTTCCGCCTAGGCCCTCGACGTTTATGAACACGCTTGGGCCACCAATGGAAGCAGGTGGTCGAGCGGACGAGATCAGGCCGGCGCTGGAGGGCAGCGCAGCGGGCGAACTGGGCATCTTCGAGGTCCTCGATGGTGGCGAAGTGCTGGTTGACCAAGGCGGCATTGGTCAGTGGCCAGAGGTGCTCGGCCGGTTGCAACTCCGGCGAGTAGGGTGGCAGGAACAGCAAGTGGACGTGGTCAGGAACCCGCAGCTTGACACTGGTATGCCAGCCAGCGCGATCGAGGACGAGCACGAGCTGTTTGCGTGGGCTGGCGCCGACCGGGCGTGCGAACGCGGCGAGCTCCACTTCAAAGAGGGGAATGCTCACCGAGGTGGCCAGATGAAAGACGGTCCGGCCCGAGGCGGGATGGACCTTCAGGGACGAAGCCGACCAGATAGCGCCATTCGAACCGGTGTTGGACGGTCGCGGTGGGCCGTTGGCCGATTGGCGCCCAGATGCGCCGCAGCAGTGGCTTCAACCCGATCCGATGTTCGTCGGTGGCCCACACTTCGACCTGCGCGTGAGGAAAGGCCGTGGCCACCGCTTGCACGAGCGGCCTTAGTTTTTTTTGAAGACCTCTTGCTGCGCGGGATCGGCCAGGGCGTGCTGTGGCCGCGGCGCCTGCAGGCTATGTTTGAGGCGCTGCAGATAATCCCAGCCGCGTTGCGTGGCGACCGGGCGACCGAGCCGTTCGGCCATCCAGTCGGCGACATCACGCGCCCGCCAGCGTTTCGCCCCGTCGGGCGCAGGGCCGGCCAGCGCCGCCCGCAGTTCCTCCTGCAGTGCTGCCGACAGCATGCGCGGGGCGCGCCACGAGGTGGTGTGCTGGCGGTTGACCATGCCGGCTGGCCCCTGCTCGTTGTACCGCTTAGCAATCTGGCCAATCCAGGCGCGCGTATAGCCGGTGCTGTCAGCAATGGCCGTCGCCGTCTGGCCACGCGCCAACAGCCACAGGATCTGCCACCAACTGCGCTCATGTGGCTCGGAGGCGGCTCGGTACCGCTGTTCGAGGTCGGCGAGGCTCAAATGCGCCGCCAAATGAATGTGTCTGCCCATACCCTGATTGTACGAGCGCCGTCAAGGAAACCGTATCAGAGCGGCGCGCCGGGCGCAAACGCGTGAACGATCTTCGGAATCGCCGGGCCAAGCACCACCACAAAGATCGATGGCAGAATCAGGAACGCCATCGGGAAGAGCATCTTGATCGGCGCTTGCTGCGCGAGCCTCTGCGCTCGCTGGCGGCGGCGTACGCGCATC
>DASVZC010000037.1:0-2891 GCA_036391835.1 Ktedonobacterales bacterium
TTGTGGGAATAGGTGAAGAGGTGGTGAACCGTGAAGTTGTAGAAGACGGCGATGATCTGCGCGATGGCCTGGCAGACCAGAAATGGCCAGCCGGTGAAGTGGAAGAAAGACGTGGAGATGAGAATCGTCACAACCACGCCGCTCAGGCTGGTGATGTGGAAGCGCAAACAGCGCGCTAACCACGAGCGATTGTGGCCAGCCAGGTGTCTGAAGGTGAAGTAGTCATTCGGGATGAAGTTCGCCAAGATCGAGACTTCGTACGCGATGACGGTCGCAAACCAGTAATACGCCACATTCTTTGGCGACCCGAAATGGAACAGGATAGCGAAAGAGCCCAGGTTGACCAGCGCAGCGGTACCGCCGATGAGCAGATACGTGAATAGTCGCTGCAGCACGCCAGCACGGCCATGGGTGATCGTATCCGTCAGCGCGAGCAGGCGATTGACCAGCGACCAGCGCGTATCGTAGTAGCTGTGAGTGACGGTGACGCCAGTGGTCGGCGGCGTGGTCACGCGCATCCGCAGGGTCGACTCCATGCTGGTCGCCTCGTGCTGCGCCTGCTCATCGAGCAAACTCCAGCGCTCGTCCTGGGTCATCGGATCCGCCACTCTGTTCTCCCCCGCCTCGCTAGCGGTCGCCTCATCCGCAGGCATCGTGTATCGCCCCTCTCGGCTCACCATAATGCCCGCACTTCGGGGTGTAGCGTAGCCCATGTGGCAGGCGCACGCAAGTTATCGGCCCGTTTGGGCGGGAAGATCAGCGGCGCTCGAAGGCGAGCCGCACAGCCAACGCCAGCAAGACCACACCAGTCAGTCGCTCCAGCCACAGTCCAACCCGTACGCCAACACGACTCGCGCCAACCCTGCTAATGACGACTCCATAGAGATTGAGCCATACGAGCAGAATCGTCTCATAGGCCAGTAACATGGGCAGCAGACGCGCAGGTGGGTCACCGTGGACGACGAATTGCGGCAGCGCCGTGATAAAGATCGCGCCCGCTTTTGGATTGAGCAGATTGCTGAGCAGGCCCTGGCGAAAATCTGTCAGAGAGGAGTTCGGCGACACTGGCGGCGAGGATGGCGTGTCGCTGGCGTCCTCGCCGCGCGTGTGAAAACTGCCCAGCAGGCTACGCGCGCCGAGATAGACCAGATAGATCGCGCCCACGATCTTATAGATCGTGAACACCTGGGGCGAAGCATCGAGAAACGCTGTCACGCCAAAGACAGACGCCGCGGCCCAGACGGCGCTGCCCACAGCGATACCGAGCGCCGTAAACGATGCAGCCCGCCTGCCGCCACGCAGCGTATTGCGAATGGTGAGCGCGGTATCGGGGCCAGGCGTTACGATCAGCAGCGTAGCGACGAGGAGATAGGCGCCAAAACGCACATCGAAGAATCCCACGCGCTCCACCTCCACGCCAGCAAAGCGTCCCGCATGACGCGAAGGTTAAGACTCAGGCTAGCTCCAGGCGAGCGCGATGGCTGGGCCAATCGCCTTGTTCGACAGATCTTCGAGATCTTCGGTCAGCGGATACTCGTCGGACGCCCAGAGTTCCAGCGCGAGGGCGATGCAGCGCATGCGATCCAGCTCGTCCACCATCTCTTCTTCGTCGTCGTCGCTCTCGGCGGGAGGCGCCGCAGGCTCGCCAGCGTCGTGGCGTTCCCACCAGCCGGGAGAGAGCACCACACGCGTAAATTCCTCTGGAGTGGTTCCCGCGGGCAGCAAATCGGCGAACCGCTCGGGGTGGCCGCGTTCCGCTTCGACATCGAGCGCCGCGCTGCCATCGCCGCCAGCGTCGCTACTCTCGTCTGCGCCGACGAACGCCGTAGGGTCGCTCATATAGCTATCTACCTCAGCGCCTGCGCGCACCACGCGATAGCCCGAGACAACCTCGCCAAACTGAAAGACCGTGACGATAGTCGCGCCAGAGAGCGCCTTCGAAAGCTCGACGTCCAGTGCATCAACGCCAGAGCCGAGTTCCAGCAGGGGCGTCCACTGTCCGGCGCCATGTGGGCGCAGCAACAAATAGCGCAGTGCGGCATCAAATGTGGGATCATTCACCCGCGCGAGCACAGCGGAATAGGAGCCCTCGACCCGCAAGGCCTGGGGCCGCTCCTCGCGCGCGAATAAGCCGTCGAGCGCCGCTTCAATGTCGGCGTCTGACCGCTGCTGGATATGATAGATGGTGGAGGCAATTGTCATGCGCTCATTGTACGCATCTCATCGCCTGTCGTCGCAACTCCCGCAGCGCACACAGAGCGCGCACAGCATGAGCGCAACACCCGGCAGAGAAGGCTATGCGCGTTGACAGGCTCGCGACGCGGGCGCTAAGCTTGAAGCTGCCGCGCTCATGCGCTGTGACTGATTCGGCGCACAGCACGCATACTGGCCCGGATACTGGCATGCGAGGCACAGGGAAGGACAGACGCGATGCCGCACAAGGCAGATGCTGATACACGGAGGGCCACACAATCCACGCAAACGGCGCAGACGGCGCAGACGACACGAAGAAAACAGGCGGAGGCGGGCAGAGTGGCGAAGTCAGAGGCGCCATATTACCTCATCGAAGGTGGCGTACCACTGCGCGGCGAGGTAACCCTCAGCGGCGCCAAAAACGCGGCGACTAAACTCATGGTCGCGTCTCTGCTGACCGAAGATCGCTGCATCATCCACAATGCGCCGTTGCAGCTTGGCGACCTGATGATCACCGAAAACGTTGTCAAGGCGCTCGGCGCGCAGGTCACCCACAGCGAGGCGCATGTCGCCAGCATCCAGACGCCCACGATCACCAGCCATGCCGTGCCAATCGAGCTTGGCCGCAAGAATCGGTTGGCCGTGTTGACCGCTGGCCCTCTGCTGCACCGCGTCGGCGAGGCGATCATCCCTGAGCC
>DASVZC010000038.1:0-22303 GCA_036391835.1 Ktedonobacterales bacterium
TTCGTCAGGTGGCGCAACACTGCACAGCGCTCCTGCAGGTCGTCTTCCATTGCCTCCGCCATGGCCTACCCTCGCAGTCTACTTGCCTATCACCCTGCCTTTCTCCTCTTGGCCCCTCACAACTTGTGCCAATCCGCTTAGGAGATGTCCTGAAGATGGCGCACCCGCGCGTCATCATCGTGTGCGATGCGCCAGTAGCGACGGCTCCTCGAAAAGGCGTCACCTTCTCGGCGAACATGTGGGCAAGTGACGCGGATGTAGCCGCCGCGATTCACGCGCAAGTCTACCGGCTGAGCGCGACTGGCGCTCTTTCACTCAGCGGAGATACGAGCGGTTGGGAACTGGGGTAGTGGCTACCTACCTCCGAGCCGCTCCCAGAGACCAAGTCGCTGGAGTTCCTGGCTCGCCTCGAAGCCAAAGGATTGTCGATCGATGTTGCGTCCCCGACGAATGATGATACCGCGCAGCATTTCAATCAATTCGGCCTTGGTCGCCAGATCGTTCTCAAACGGAATATGTTGGGCGAGGCGTTCGATCGCCTGTTGATCGAGCCAACTCTGGCTGTCGCTCATCGCTTGTCTCCATCCAACCCTGACCCCACGGCCTCCGGTACCGCTGACAGATGGTAACATACCGTCCCCACGCAATCAACGGGTCAAAATTCCTGCTTTCGCGCGAAACAGTCAGGCATCGTCGCCCAATGCTCCTACCAAAGTAGCGCTTTCTTGACCCACTCAATAGCCGCTGTGTATGCTGCTCGGGTGGCGAAGATAGGTATGCGCGCGGGGCATGTGTCGCGACCTGACGCCGACGACATCGAGACAGCCAGGAGAGGTGTAAGTCATGGAGTGCGACCAGTGTGGCGCGCCACGTCCCCGATGGGGCGCATGTCCTGAGTGTGGAGCGCCGCCACCACGATTCTCCTCGCAAGCTGGTCCTGGAGCATCGGGCGCGCGTGGCCGTTCCCAGCCGGGAAGCGGCTCACGTGGCGGCTCCGGCGCGAATTGGGGTGGCGGCTCCTCCGGTGGCGGACTCATGCGCCGCGACTCCGGCTCCTCAAGGCGCGGACACAACTCCGAAGGCTGGGACGACGACTACGACAACTATACCAACGCCGCGCCAAGCCGCTCGGGTGGTCGCT
The DNA here is from genome assembly GCA_036391835.1 of Ktedonobacterales bacterium. Taxonomy (GTDB): domain Bacteria; phylum Chloroflexota; class Ktedonobacteria; order Ktedonobacterales; family JADMIN01; genus JAKAIY01. Next base: position 1,142 of record DASVZC010000038.1, read on the forward strand.
TCAGTTCCGGTGATTACGGCGTCGACCCTTCGCGAGCGCTTGTGCCGCAACAGCAGTACAACGAAGTCATGCCGCCGTCCGCTGAAGGCGGATTGATGACCGGGCTACCCGGCTTTCCGCAGACTGACGAGGAAGAGCGCGCCATCGGCATGCGCCGCCCAGCATACATTCCCGCGACGGAGCCGAAGCGCAAACGAAAACTCAGTTCTGGTCGGGTCATGAGTGGCCTGTTGAGCATTCTGCTCGTGACTGTCGGCGTCTGTGGCGGCCTCGCCTTCCTGGGCCAGAAGCAAATAGAAAACGTCCTCGGCGGCCCTGGGAAAAGCTTCGTTGTGACCCCGACGGTAGATCTCCGCCAGGTCCCTGCGACACCTGCATCCACACCTGGGCCGCAAGCCAAGATCGTGCAGTCGGTAGTGACTGCGCACGCCATTGACGCGAAATACAACGCCGAGGATGAGTCCACGATCTTCCTGGTGAATTCGACGGTCTACGTCGTCGCCAATATCGTTGGCGCATCGCAGACAACCACCAATACCTTCTCGTGCACGTGGTACCTGAACGGCGTCAACTACCAGCTCAACTCCGGCAAGCAAACGTCGTTGCCAGCGGGTAAGGCGAGCAACTTCCATGCATATTGCGCGTTGCCCTATTATCAGACGGGCATCGGCATGGTACGGCTGTATTGGAATCGTCCAGCGTCCGACACGAATGATGGGCCGAATGACGCCTACCTTGCGCAGACTATCAAGTTCGCCGTGGTCGCGTCGATGCCCACAACACCGGCCGCAGGCACACCCAAGCCCGGGACGACACCAGTACCTACCAAGTCAGTGAATGTCTCGCAGCCAATCGCTTGGCGTTCAGCGTATTCAGCAGGCTAGTCAACACGGAGGCGCACGTGGGTCCATTCGATAATCGGGTACCGCCGCTCGCCTCCCTTGGCGGCGGACAGGGCGACGATTGGGACGACTGGGACCCATCACGCGCGCGCCTCGGCTACACCGGACGCATGGGCGCCCTCCCCTGGATGGGCCTGGGCGATCGCGGCGGCGCGATCGATCTGCCAGACCCAACGCACACCCGACAACGCGGCGTAGGCGCTGAAAATCTCAGCCCACCAGCGCTTGCGTTGATCGCCCGCTCCGAAACCGCTGATTATCTCTCTGTCACCTACGATACGCGCGAGCCAGGGTTCGCGGAAGTGTATGACGCGCTCATCGCGCCACAATGGTCGCATCCTTTTGGCCGGTTGCTTCTCAGCGCATTCCTCACACTTCCGCGTGAGAGTGGCTGGCAGGGGCTCGACGTCGCCTGCGGCGCGGGCTACCCCACGCTCGAACTCGCCCACTACATCGGTCAGGACTGCGATCTCGCTGGCATCGACATCTGGGACGAGGCAATCGCGCTTGCCACACGGAAGGCTCGCGACGCATGGCTACGGAATGTCACGTTTCTCAACGCCGACATTCTCCATAGCGGGCTACCCGACAACTCCTTCGACACAATCACCTGCAATCTCGGGCTGACTAGCTTCACCGACCGCAATGGCGCACTGCTAGAGATGCGCAGACTCCTGCGACAACGCGGGCACTTGCTCGTCACCACGCCTCTGCAGTCCGCGATGAGAGAATTTCTGGATATCTATTACCTCACCCTGCGCGACCTGAAACTGGGCGACTACCAAAAGGTATTGGCCGAACAGATCGCGATGCGCCCAACAATTGACCAGACACGGCATACACTGGGACGCGCTGGCTTTCAAGTCGTCCGCGAAGTCACAGATACATTTACCCTCCGTTTCCCATCGCCCATGGCCTTCCTACGTTCACCACTCGTGCAGACCGTCTACATGATGAACTGGCGGTCGATTATTCCCGACCAGACCATTCGCCGCCTCGTCTTCAACGAGGTGGAGCGCCGTCTTGAGGCGCGCGCGCAGGTAAATGGTGGTGAACTTGCGATGACGGTGCCTATGCTCTGTGTCGTCGGCATGCGTATGTAGGTGACCCACCCAGGGCGTATACTACAAGCTGACGGATAGCGTGTGGAGATTGATGCAAAGTGGCGCAAAGGAGTCGGGCTTTGGTCGGCAGCGTATCGCGTAGCTTATGGATTCGACTCGCGGCGGCGCTTCTCCTGATTGGCGCGCTCGCTGTATCGCTCACCACCGTGCCCAGCGTAGGAGCGACGGCGAACACACAGGCGAGCGGCTCCCTTGCGCTCGCGCCGATGGATGGTACGCCGACGGTAACAACCGTCGCGACCGCTATTGTCTCGCCAAGCGCCAGCCCCAAGACACCCGCGATTGGCCCCGATGGCCCTCCGCCACCACCTCCACAAGTATCAGCGACCGCAGCCGAACTGTATAACGCCACCACAGGCAAGTTGATGCTCGCAATCGCGCCGAATACGTCACTGCCTATGGCCAGCACGACCAAGATCATGACAGCCGTCGTAGCGTTGACCTATGGGCGACTCGACCAGCAGATCACCATCACGCAGGATGTCGTAGACATCGAGGGGACAGGCGCGAGCATCGCGGGGCTCCGTCTGGGTGACACGTTGAGCTTACGCGATCTGCTCTATTGCCTGATGCTACCCTCGGGCGACGATGCGGCCATCGCCATCGCCGATGGAGTCGCTGGATCGCAGACGAACTTCGTCGCGCTGATGAATCTGGAAGCTGGCCTGCTTGGCATGTCGCATACCCACTACGCCAACGCACACGGCCTCGACGCGACAGACCACTACACGTCTGTCAACGACCTCGTGCGATTGACACGCTATGCTATATCGAGCCCCACGTTCGCCCAGGTGGTCGCTACACCGAGCACGACAATTGCCGCGACTGGAACCCACCACCAGTACGACCTGACGAATACCAATGAACTCCTGCCATCCGAAACGTTCGCGTATGACGGCGCCATGGGCGTGAAGACCGGCTTCACTGGCCCTGCTGGCTATTGCCTCGTATTTGCGGCCAAACGGCCAAGCGGCGAATTGATCGGTGTCGTGCTTGGTGAGCCGACCTACAACGGACGATTTACCGATGCGACAGCGCTGCTCAACTGGGGCTTCGGAGTACTTACGCCACAATCTACTGCCACGCCAACAGCGACCAGCACGCACACGCCCTAGCCTTCATGCACGACTACGCCCCACATCGCCGCCCATTGATCGAAGCCGATTTATCTACTTGGCAAAGAACGCCATACCGCTTTGCGCCTTGACTGAAGCGTGCTGCTGTGCTAAAGTGTCATGGCATCGGGGCGTAGCGCAGCCTGGTAGCGCACCACAATGGGGTTGTGGGGGTCGGAGGTTCAAATCCTCTCGCCCCGACCGCACGCGGTCTTCCATGAATTTGGAAGGCCGCATTTTTCTGGGGTCCGTACTGTCTCCCTGGTTTTCGGGCCTGGTAATTGCTGTCCATGTCGCCAGATGGCGTATGCGGGGCGCTGTCCTATCGCCCCACATGTTCACACTGGCCCCGCAGGCATTCCCGCCATCAAGACCCACGAGGACTTTGCTATCTATGCAACTTGCCACCGCTAAGAACATTGTATTGGATTCAGATGCCCGCGCGATCGCGTTGGACAGAGCTGGTATGCCACAGGCGCTCGGCCCTGTGTACGAGACAACGCTCGTCACATTGCGGTATGCGCTGGCGGATGAGGAGCCGCTGCCCGCCTGGGGCCGCGTCGTCGCCCTCCTTTGCGACACGCGCCGTAGACTGATCGTTGATGCGCTCGACGCGCTGCCCGCCGAACAGATGCGGCGACGCATGTCCTGCATCGCCGATCTGCCAGAAGTGGCCGCGTTCAACTCGCTGGAAGAACTTAGCGCGTTGGTCGCCGCCGTCGTCAACGTCGGCTCGCCTCGCTACAACTCAGGCGACATTCGTGGGTGCGCGGCGCTCTACTGGGTGACGATTCACCTCATCGCCGAAACACCCGCTGTGCGTGGCATCCCTGGATACGCCCGTGCGATGGCGCAAATCAAGCCTATCCTCGATCTGGAAGCCCCTGTGGGTCCCTTCACGACATCCGCGACAGATGCCTTCGCCTGGGAACTGCGCCACGTGATCGATGCCGTCGCGCGGGTTACAAGTTAACGGCGCTTTGCCCTGAGTTGATCGTTGTCGAACGCTGGTGGCTCCTCCACCGCGTCGAAACCTTTCTCCTCCAGCAAGGCGACCAATCGTTTACAGTGCTCCTTGTCGCGCGTCTCCAGCGTGAGGGATACTTCTACCTGCTGAATTGGCGCGCGAGGAGCCGTGCGCCGATGGGCGACATCGAGCACATTGACCTTCTGCTCTGCGATCACTGTGAGCAGGCGCAACAGTTCGCCTGGCCGATCTGGAATTAGCACACGCAGCACCAAATAACGTCCCTGGATCGACAAGCCGTGCGTGATGAAGCGGTCGACCAGGTTCATATCGATATTGCCACCACTCAGCACAACCGCGGTCTTCATACCCTTCACTGGGACTGCGCCAGCCAGTAGCGCGGCGACCCCAGCCGCGCCAGCCCCTTCCACGACCATCTTGCAGCGTTCCATCAGCAGAAGAACCGCGCGAATGATGTTCTCGTCGTCAACCGTGACGACATCGTCAACCAGATCGCGTGTAATCGCATAGGTGAGCGGGCCTGCGTAGCGGGTTGCTATCCCGTCAGCTACGGTGGCAGCCTTGTCGAGTTCTACAACATGCCCAGCGTCCAAGGCGGCGCGCATGGATGCGGCGCCTGCCGCCTCGACACCATAAATGCGGATATCAGGCTTGAGCGCCTTTACCGCTGTGGCGACCCCTGAGATCAGACCACCACCACCTACCGACATGACAATGGCCTCGACGTCCGGCAAATCGCTCAGGATTTCCAGTCCGACCGTCCCCTGACCTGAGATGATATCAGGATCATCGAAGGCATGAATGAACGTTGCGCCGGTTTCCTTCTGGATCTCAAAGGCCTTTTGAAACGCCTCGGAAAGGCCCTCGCCATACTGCACGACAGTCGCGCCGTAGCCCTCCGTCGCGGTGACCTTCGCCAGCGACGCGCCCGCGGGCATCACGATGGTGCATTCGATGCCTAGCGCAGCCGCGGCTATCGCGACTCCCTGCGCGTGATTGCCCGCAGATGCGGCCACAACCCCATGTGCACGCTCATCAGCAGTCAGATGCGACAATTTGTAGGTTGCTCCGCGCACCTTGTAGGAGCCAGCGCGCTGAAGGTTCTCTGCCTTCAGATACACCCGCGCGCCTGTCATGTCCCCTAGCGTGCGGGAGGGGAGCAGTGGCGTATGGTAGACATGCGGGCGTACAACTTCTTGCGCCTTCCACACGTCTTGAATGGTGGGCAAGCGTAACATCGAGGCCCCATTCTCCGTACCTGATTCCAAAGACACTTCGGTTTCCGACTCGGGCGCTCCTGAGGGGCGGTTGCGTGTGACATTCTTAGTGTTAGTAGACGTAACCGCATGGCGGGAGCTTGATTCTGACGTAGACATTAAATGTGTTCCTCTTGAGACTGCGCGGCGTTGCGCAGAAGACCACAGGGCATGGCTATCGTATGCCATGCTAGCACACTTCGCGGCGCTGTTGGAACAGATTCACGGTGATCGCCAGCGGGGCAAAAATCTTGGCCGCCAGCGTTCGGTCGCAACTGTCGAGGGGGGGTCGTGGTGGCAAACGCCGAAGTCGCCGAGGACGCAGAACATCCGCTAATCAAGTCTCACACCGATTCCATGCCACCAGTCGAGGTGGCCGTGATCGCAGACGTGAACGAAGCTCCATCGCCACCTGAGTCGCCAGATGGTGGCAAGGGAGAGCCCGTCTCTGCGCCAGACACGTCGACGCCACCCTCGACGGGCCCAGTAAGCGTCACATCCACGGTGAAAAAATCTACGCGAATCGCGCTAGCCTTCGTGCTACCTATTGTGGGCATCGTCCTGCTTGCGCCCGTGGTGGTCGCGATCGTTGTCGTAGTGGGAGCAGCCGTAACTGATGTGCTGGCGGGACTGAACGTCGCACGGCTCCTGTTTCAGGGCCATCTCCTGCAGGCCGGGCAAGCCATGAATGTCATAATCTCGGCGAGCCGCCTCGGATTCCTGGCGCTGGGATATCTTGGCCTGTTCACCGCGCTCATAGCGCTGGCGGATGGTCTGCTGGGGCGAGGTCGTGGGCGCCTGTTCATCATCCCAGGCGGTATCCTGACCGGCTGCGCGCTGTTTCTGTTTGCGGTGAGTGTGTACGTCGCCACACCACTGCTCGCGGCGCTGCATCTGTCGCACCGGACATTGGCGGCGCTAGCGCTCGTCTTCGTAGTCAATGCGGTCGCCATCGCGACATTTCTCGCCGACGCACGCGATACACGGCGACGCTGGATCACTCGCCCCGCGCGTCGCCAGTCGCACGAAGAGCCGCAGCCTCCAACTGGCGCATCGCCAGCGGAAGCGCAGTGAGCGGCTGCGGCTGCTTCGTGCTCTACTTCGGGAGCGCCAGCCCAATCAGCTTGTAGACCAACTTCGCCGCCACCACGGGGCTGACGTGATCTTCGAGCAACGACGACAACTCGACCACATCAAAACCGATGATTCGCTTGCGTTTCGCTACCTCGGTCAGCAGGTCAATGGCGTCGTACCAGCCAAGTCCGCCCGGCTCGGGTGTGCCAGTGCCAGGCACGAGTGACGGATCGAAGGCATCGATATCAAAGGTTACATAGACCTCATCCGCCAGTGACTCGACCACCTCGTCAATCCATTCACGGCGACCACGCAGCGTCTGGGCGTGAATATCGCTCGCGAGCCACATTGGCAGGCGACGCTCTACCACCAGCCTCGCCTCTGGTTCACTGAAACTGCGAATGCCGACCTGCGCGGTACGCGGACACACCTCCAGCGTGCGGCGCATGATGGTAGCGGCGCTATACTTTGCGCCTTCGTATTCGTCGCGCAGGTCAGCGTGGGCGTCGAGTTGCAGCACACTCATGGCTTCATGCCGTTTGGCGAACGCGCGTATGACACCAATAGATGTCAGATGGTCGCCACCAAGCGTGACCACAAACTTTCCGGCGTCGAGCAGGTGTCCGGTGACTTCCTCAGTGCGATTGACCATCGCTTCAGCGTCGCCGTTGACGATCTCGACAGGTCGCAGCGTGTGGATGCCGACTTCATAGGGTGAACGACGTAGTTCCGGATCGTACAGTTCGAGGTTGCGGGAGGCGGAGATAATCGCCTGTGGACCTTCGCGAGTGCCGGGGCGATAACAGGTCGTCCCGTCGAATGGTACTGGGGTGATGACCACTCGCGATGCTGAATAGTCTGTGTATTCAGCGTCCAGATGCATAAACCCAATCGCGGGCGCAAGAACTTCGTCCAGTGCGGTATAATCAGACACGGTGTCTTCTCCTCGTGTGTGAACGCGCTGGCGCCCAACGTGAGCGATGGATGGCAGCGCAACCCCTCCATTATAACGCGCAATCAGTACCGGACTGGCGTCGCGATGTGCTACAGTTGTTATGGCAAATCGCGGACCATGCTAGCGAATTGACAGTCTGCGCAATGACGCCGGGCGCGTACAAGAGAAGTGATGCGGAAGACGCTGAGCAGCGATGTGATCGAGTGATGTCCTGATGCGAGGACAAGAGCGGGCGCGAGTCTTGCCGGCGTGGGCCGGAGACTGAGCGCGCCAGTGTGTGCAAGAGGAGCCTGTGTGGCCATTCGCGTGTATGTGGGGAATCTCCCCTACTCGGCAAGTGATGAACAACTGTCCGAGCTTTTCAGTGTATTTGGTGAAGTGAGTGAAGCTAGCGTGGTTCGAGACCGCGCGTCGGGTCAGAGCAAAGGTTTCGGCTTCGTGCAAATGGCAGACGACGAAGCCGCGCGCCGTGCGATCGTTTCGCTCGAAGGAACGATGATGGATGGGCGCACCATCCATGTGAACGAAGCGGATGAGCGCAAAGAGCACGACACCGCATCTTTTGGCGATGATCGCGGGCCTCGCCCACCGCGTCGCGACTTCGGCGACCGTGGCCCACGCCGTGACTTTGGCGACCGTCCACCGCGTCGCGATTTCGGCGACCGTGGACCCCGCCGTGACTTCGGCGATCGGCCACCACGCCGTGACTATGACGACCGTCCGCCGCGCCGCGACTACGATGATCGGCCACCGCGCCGGGAATATGACGACCGCCCGCCGCGCCGCGACTTCGGCGGCGACCGTGGACCACGTCGTGAATACGATGACCGTGGACCACGCCGTGACTTTGGGGATCGCCCGCCACGTCGTGAATTCGATGATCGCGGACCGCGCCGCGACTTTGGGGACCGCCCGCCGCGCCGCGATTTCGGGGATCGTCCTGCTGCCCGCAGCTATGATGATCGCCCGCCACGTCGCGATTTCGATGATCGCGGTCCGCGGCGCGATTTCGGGGATCGCCCACCACGTCGTGAGTTTGATGATCGTGGCCCAGGCCGTGACTTTGGCGACCGTCCGCCACGTCGTGAGTTCGGCGGTGAGCGCGGTCCTCGTCGTGATTTCGGGGATCGCCCGCCACGTCGCGACTTCGGTGGCGACCGTAGCCCGCGCCACAACACACCTCCACCAGCCTGGCAGGCTGACGAGGAGGCGCAAAGCAACTGGACACGTCGGCACACCTTTGAGCGCGGCGCTGAGCGCGACCGACGTGACTACGACGACGGTGACAATCGCCGTCCAACAGGTCGCTTCGGTAGCCGTCCAACCGGACGGCCAACTGGACGGCCAACCGGTCGCCCAGCAGGTCGTCCGCCGAGCCGTCCTAAGAAGCGCGAGTTCAATGAATCGGAGTCAGAATCCTAGGCTCCTCAACGTTGACGTGTTGACATGAAATGAGGGCCACGACATCCCATGTGGATATCGCGGCCCTCATGCTTTGCTGAACAGCTAACGCAGAATAACACGTCGCCCGTCAACGACAAGCCGCCCCGAGAGCGCCAACCTCAGCGAATACGGTAGCAGCCGATGCTCCTCCGCCAGGATGCGCGCTGAGAGCGTATCGACCGTGTCATCATCCAGCACAGGCACGGCGGCCTGCGCGATGATAGGGCCAGCGTCCACTTCTTCGGTCACAAAATGCACAGTACACCCACTGAGCTTTACGCCATAATCTAGCGCTTCCGTCTGTGGTCGCGGAGCCATTCCGCCTGCGAAGGCGGGCAATAGCGAGGGATGCACATTGAGAATAGCGTTGGGGAACGCGCGCACAACGCTGCCGTCTAGAATCGGCTTGTAGCCCGCTAGCGCCACCACCTGCGCGCCCGCTGCTCGCAACGCCGCGACGATGGCCTCGCCAGCCTCCGCGCGCGAAGAATAGTCTTTGGGGACGATCACCTGCGCAGGTACGCCGGCCTTCCGTGCGACTTCCAACGCGAGCGCGTCATGTCGGCTGGATATGACGAGCGCCACACGCGCCGCCAGTTCGCCTGCATCAATTGCGCGGAGAATCGCCTGCAAATTGCTGCCGCGCCCCGAAACGAGCACGCCAATGCCCGGCGCCAGCTCCGCCGAATGTTGCGGAGAACTCATGCCAGGCCCTCCACACGCACACGCACCACGTCAGCCTGGTTCGCATCCCAAACTCGCACGCGGCCAATCTGGCGAGCGCCAGCCGCTGATGTCAGCGCCAGCGCCTTCTCCGCATCCGCTTCATGGACAAACACCACGAATCCGATACCCAGATTGAACACGCGAGCCATCTCGCCCCATTCAATCGCACCTCGCTGCTGAATCAACCGAAAGATTGGCAGGATGTCCCATGTGGATGCGTCGAAATCCACGCCCAGGCCATCGGGCAAGACCCGCGGGACATTGTCCACCAGGCCACCGCCAGTGATATGCGCCATTCCCTGCGCGAGCCCTCGCTCCAACAACGGCCAAACATCGTTGAGGTAGCAGCGGTGCGGCTGTAGCAACTCATCACCCAGCGAGCGAGTCAAACCTTCGGGCGTGCTAGCAAGATCGTCAGATTCCAGCGCCTTGCGAGCCAGCGCATAGCCATTCGTGTGCAGTCCCAAAGACGGGAAGCCCAACGCTACATCGCCCTCACGAATACCTTGACCGCCGAGCATGCGGTCCCGCTCGACCACGCCCACGATCGCGCCCGCCAGATCATACTCGCCGGGGGCATAGAAGCCGGGCATCGCAGCAGTTTCGCCACCGATCAGCGCGCAGCCCGCCTCAGCGCAGCCCGCCGCCACACCGCGCACGACAGTAACCGCCTGGTCACCGTCCATCGCGCCGAGGGCCAGGTAGTCAAGGAAGAACAGTGGACGCGCGCCGCACACCAGGATGTCATTGACACAGTGGGCAACGAGATCTTTACCGACCGACTCGTGCCGATTGAGCGTGAAGGCAATCTTGAGCTTGGTGCCGACACCGTCAATCGAGGAGACCAGCACAGGATCGCGCAAACCAAGTTCACCAATGGCGAACAGTCCGCCAAACCCACCCATCGCGCCAAGCACCTGAGGCCCGTGGGTCGCGCGAATCGCGTCACGCATCTGAATCTTCGCTTGATCTGCTGCGTCCAGGTTCACGCCAGCATCCGCGTAGGCGCGGGCAGGCTGCGTCATGTCTCCTCCAAAATGTAGAACAATCGCCAGCAGCGACGACTAGCGCATATCGAGCAGGCGCAGCAGTTCCGCCTGACTCACGCGTAATGTGTGGCGCACACGGCCAAGACTCGCGGCGTTTTCCGCCAGCGTCACCACGGTCGCGAACTCGCCCAATGGGTCTACCGACACCAACGCATCGTCATATTCGAGCACAGTTCCAACCGTTGCGCCCGACCCAATTTCAGCGCCTAGCGCTTCGGTAACACTCAACGCGCTCGCTCCCAGTGCGCCCAACGCCTCGCGTGTGCGGTCATCTCCGCGTCCGGCGTAGTCGATGAGCAAACCCTCGCGACCAACCAAAACCGCAATACGCACCCCAGGAATCTCGATCAGGCGCGCAAGTATATCGCGCGGACTCGACATCGGCGCAGGTGTCCTTTCACGATCACGGAGGGCGAAGCAGTGAACGCTTCAACTACCGACTGGCGCCCACCACAGGCTCCGGCTGGTCAGGCGACGCTCCATTCGCATCCACGCGCGCTATCGTCGGCTCCAGCGCGAACTTGTCGGCCAAGTCCATCTGCACGGGCATCGGATAGCTGCCAGTGAAACAGCCTACACAGAACGAATTGCGCGGGAGGTCAATCGCCTTCACCAGACCATCGAGGCTGAGATAGTGGATGCTGTCAGCCCCTATCTCACGCCCAATGTCCGCCACATTTTCCAGACGCGCCGCGATCAACTCTTCGCGCTTGGCTACGTCGAGCCCAAGGTAGCATGGCCACTTGAACGGAGGTGAACTGATGCCCAGATGCACCTCTGAGGCGCCAGCGTCGCGCAGCAACTGCACGAGTGGGCGCGAGGTCGTGCCACGCACAATGCTGTCATCGATCATGACGACACGATTGCCCTTGAGCACGGCGCTGAGTGCGTTGAACTTCATTTTTACACCCAGTGACCGCATCTGCTGATCGGGCTGGATGAACGTACGACCGATGTAGCGGTTCTTGATCAATCCATCCGCGTACGGCAGTCCACGCGCAGCCGCATACCCAGCGGCGGCGGGAGTCGCGGAGTCAGGCACGCCGATGACGAGATCCACATCGACCGGATACTCTTCGGCAAGTTGTGCGCCCATCCGTTGGCGGGCGAGATAGAGCGAACGATCCGCGATGGAGCTGTCAGGTCGGGCGAAGTAGATGTACTCGAAGAGGCACGCCGCGCGCGACACCGACTTCTGGCCCTGGAAGGAGTGGAGGCCAGCTTCACCGTCGCCGTCAATGACGACAACTTCACCAGGTTCCACTTCGCGCACAAACGTCGCGCCTACGGTGTCGAGCGCGCATGTTTCAGACGCGATAACCCAGTGCTCTTTCAGCTTGCCTATACACAGTGGACGCACGCCAAAGGGGTCGCGCACAGCGATCAATTCCGTCGGCGTGAGAATCGCCAGACTATAGGCGCCCTGCAACGACGGCATGATGCGGCGAAGCTTCTCGGCGTAGGTCTTGCCGGGGGTGATGGCCAACAACCGCGCGATCATCTCGGTATCGCTCGTGGCCTGGAGTGTCTCGCCCTCTTCCATGAGGCGGGCTCGCAGGGTCAGCGTGTTTGTGAGGTTGCCATTGTGCGCGACAGCGACCTGGCCGAGCGTTCCCTCAGCCAGAATCGGCTGCACGTTTTCCTGCCGGTTCGAGCCGGTCGTGGAGTAACGCGTATGACCAATGGCCGCGAATCCAGACAACCCATGCAGATCATCTTCAGTAAAGACTTGCGACAAGAGGCCGATTCGACGATGCTCCCGCAGATTGGGTGAGCCATCCGTAGTGACGATGCCCGCGCTCTCCTGCCCTCGGTGCTGCAGCGCATACAAGCCAAAGAATGTCACTCGCGCGACATCCATCTCTGGGGCATAGATTCCAAAAACGCCGCACGCTTCGTGCGGACGGTCTAGTGCGGAGTCATCTCGCATATCGTCGGTCAACGTCCACTCGTGGTCGAGTGCGCCGACATGAGTGCCGGCGGCGTCGCCCTGCATGCGCTACCTTCTTTCAGAAAGAGACTTCCAGAATGGCCGTGCGTGGTCGGGTATAGCGCCACGGCGCCGCGGCTGTGTCAACGGTAAGATGTTACCACATCATGTGCGCGCGTTTACTACTTTCTAGCCAACGGATGAGACAGTGAGCGCCTCCATTGACGAGCGTTGCAGCCGCGCGTACCATCCAACTGAGTATGTTCGCATTCCCTGAGCCAGTTTGGTCGAGGAAAGCCACGACGAGATAGCAGGTGAGTGATTCAGTCATGATAGATGACCGACCAAACGACAACGCCACACGCCCCGAAGCAAGCAATGACAGCGCGCACGCCGCGACGGACGAGCGATTCTTACGGATTGATGAGGTCGCGCGCCGCACAAACATGACAAAGCGCACCCTGCGCTATTACGAGGAACTGCAACTGCTCGATCCGGCCCAGCGCTCCGAGGGGAATTATCGCCTCTATAGTGAGGCCGACGTACGCACCCTCGAACATATCAAACAAATGCGGGATTTGCTGGGCCTGGAATTGAAGGAAATTCGCGAGATGGTCGCTGCGGAACTGGAGCGCGACCGCATTCGCGAGCGATGGCATGTAGATTCAGACCCGGCATGGCGCCTGCAGGCGCTCGATGAGGTGGAAGGTGTCGCGCAGCGTGAACTCGCGCTACTTGAAGAAAAAATGGCTGGCCTTGAACACATGCGACAGTCACTCCGCGAACGACTGGAGCGCTATGGCCGCCTCCGGGTAGAGACTCGCGCGCAACTAGAAACGGAAGCGAACAGTTCCCGCGAGGCAGAATCGGCCAGTCGTGACTAGGGATTACTGATTTCCGCTGTGGGAGTGACAGAAGGGGTCTCGTGCTCGCCGTCTTTGGAGGTGGGGCTAGGAGTCACAGCAGCGCCAGATCCTCCCTCCTCGTCGCGCTGTGAGTTCGGCGCAAATGCGACTGTCCCATCAGCATTCTCTACCCCAATGACCACCTGCCCAGCGCCCAGCGCTGACTGCTCTACCCGTACCGAGATTTCTGTTGAGCTTACCTGAAGGACATTGCTGTAGGCTTGTCCGTTGATCAGCACTTTCGCATTTGAGTCGAACCCAGTGCCATGAACGTCCACAACGATTGTTCCTGCGGTGGACACATCAGGTGCTGTGGATGACCCATGAGTATCGTGGCTGGCGCTGGTGGACTTGCTATCGGCGCTGATATGAGCTCGCGTAACGACAAGTGAAGTAAATCCCCAGTCGCGCAGAAGGTCGGTTACCTGTGCTCGCCCCTGAAGGTTCAATCTCGACAAAGACGCGCGTAAGTCACCATTCGAGGTCGAGTGGAACGCGGCAAGTTGCGCTTGTGCAGACACCGACGCTTTCGCGTCGGGGATCGTGGCGATAAGTTTCGCCGCATGCTGATCGTCAGTGCGCAATTTCGCTAGCGCAGAGAGCGCGGCAGATGTGTCTCTTTGTGCGATTGCCTGGTCATAGGTGGCAAGATCAGCCTGCAATTGAGCGACGAGTGCGGCGGTATCGACAGAAGGCGCGGGGAGCGCATGCGCCGCGATGGCCTGCGCAACCTGGCGTACTGCGTAGAGGGGGCTGCCTGGGGCTGCTTTCGCAGTCAGTGCGCCAAGGCCGATCGTCACAAACAGCGCTGCCGCGATACCAGCCCATGCCATGCGGGTGCGCAGAGGTATGGCGCCGAACACAACTTCGACAGGACGGCGACTGGAGGCAGACGGGCGCTCATGCACAGGCGCCGCTCCGGCTGATTGCGACATATGGGCGAGCAGGCGCGCTTCGAGGTCGCGCGAGAATGCGCTCGTGGGCATAGCGTCGCGGAAGGTGTCGAGACGAGCGGCCGCAGACATCAAGGGCCGGAGCTCATCAGAGACGGCGGCTCGCTGCACGCGCCCTGACAACTGCTGGTCGAGGAGGGCGTCAAGTTGGTCTTCGGGACGCATGCTTACTCCTCCTCCCGTACTTGTCGGTGACTACGTGTCCCCGCAGCGTCTGACGCTGACCCGGCCATAGCCATATAGCGAGCCAGCGATGATAGCGCACGGAACTGCAACGCGCGAATGGCGCCAGGCTGCTTATCCAGCAAGCGGGCCACATCCTCGGAGCTATACCCCAGGACGCAGCGATACAAGATGACCGAGCGTTGTTCCTCAGTCAACTTATCCAACGCCTCCACCACCTCTGACCAGCTTTCGCGTGCTGTTATCACGTCGAGCGGATCGCGATCCACTGCTTGTGTTGGGTTGTCATCGAAGTCGACCGACGAGAGCGGCGTCACTGGTCGAGTCTTGAGTCGCCGAAAGTGCATGGCGACCTGATTCCGTGCGATGCCAAGCGCCCAGGCGACGAAGGTTAACTCATCGTGCGCCCGAGTCTCCCCGATGTGCTCGACGATGGCGAAAAAGGTCTCCGACGTCACATCTTCAGCCTGGTGGACATCACCAATGCGAGACAATGCGAACCGATAGACAACCGGAAGGAACCGCTTGTAGAGCATTCCCATCGCTTGTTGGTCGGCGGATTTGGCACGCTTGAGCGCCTGTTCAAATGATAGCGCCGGTGGCCACGTCAGCCCCGTCTGTGCGCCAGCGCGAACAGCTCGTGAAGCCATGCCCCTCGCATCGATCCCTCGATCGCCTCGCGTTCGGTTCATCCGCGCATTGAGCCTCTCCGCTTACCTGCTCATTCAGAATGTGTCACTGTGCGGGAAAAACGGCTCACGGGCTCCAGTGATCGCACGGGTGGGATTGAAGTCCCATCCGTGCGATCACTGGGCGCCTGACGAGATTGGCATTCTGGGTGTGTCAATCGCGCCAGACGCCCTGGTACGTTACGGCTTCGCGGTCGAGGAACCACCCTCGGAGCTATCACCAGTCGACGAACCGGCGTGCGACGTGGAGCCCTCGTTCGAGGACGAGCCGTCGTTCTTCGCGCTGCCAGGACCCTGGAGCGTGACCTTGACAGCGTCGTAGCCACTGCTGGTCTTCGTGCCCTGCACCTGCACGTCGCGTGTGTTGATGTTCGCGGCGGCGCAGATCTGGGCCAGCGTCACCTTATGGCTCGCGGCGTCACCCTTCGAGTCCGCATTGGTCGAGGACCCGGCGTTCTCGCTGTTGCTGCCCTTGCTGGTGCTGCTGCCAGAGTGGTCACCCGTGCTCGTGCCACTGTGGTCGCCTGTGCTTGCGCCAGAGTGGTCGCCTGTCTCCGTGCCCTTGGCCGACGAATCGCCCGTGGTCGAGCCAGAGTGGTCGCCCGTCTCCGTGCCAGCGGCTTCAGTCGCGTCTGGCTTCTCAGTCGAGGCGCCAGCCTTGCTGTCACCCTGCG
Source organism: Ktedonobacterales bacterium (assembly GCA_036391835.1). Lineage (GTDB taxonomy): Bacteria > Chloroflexota > Ktedonobacteria > Ktedonobacterales > JADMIN01 > JAKAIY01. Next base: position 17,108 of record DASVZC010000038.1, read on the forward strand.
CGTCGCCCTTCACATCGCCATTGAACTTCGTGGTCGACGTGACGTTGAATGTCCAGCTCTTGCCATCGCGGTCCTTCACGGACACGCTGGAGCCGGTGCAGCCGGTCAGCAGACCTTCGACGGACGTGTGATCGCCCTCGTTATCAGAGTGGGACGCGTCGAGGTTGACGCCCATCGTGCTGAGATGGCCAGTTGTCGCAGCGACCGCAACGGCGCCACCGCCACCACCGACGACTGCCACACCGAGTAGCGCAATGGCTGCCTTGGTCTTGGCGAATGCCGCGAGCTTTTCGAGCATGAAACTGTTCCCTCCGGAAGATAGTCACTACTATGGGGACACGAACTCGTCTCACTGTGTTGTGAGGTTCACAGAGGTAGTTGCGCGACCACGCGAAGTGTTACGGGCAAACCTCTCACAAACTGGAGAATTCATGATGGCTCGCCACAAAGTCCTATAGAATCCATAGCCCAATGTGGTACGATGCCAGCCACAAGCGTGGCATGCGAGTGCGTTTTCTTCCCGCTGAGGGGGCACATATGGCGCAATTCGATGAGATGGACGTTCGGAAGCGACTTATGGCCGACGTGGCTCAGGTCGAGCGAGATATCTACGCTCGCACGAGCGGCGACCAGGCGATCACGCCGAGTGAGGGTGAGGATGGTACGGGGCTGACCAGCGAGCAGAACGACGAAGCCACCGCACTCTCTGAATATGACCGAAACCAGGCAATGCTCGACAATGATCGCGCGCTGCTCAGCCAGATCAAAGCCGCCATTCATCGCCTTGACAGCGGCACGTATGGTATCTGCGAGAAGTGCGGCAAAGAGATAGATCCGCGCCGACTAGCGGCTTTACCCTATGTGACATTGTGCCTGGATGACCAGGCGATGCTGGAACGTCAACACCACGCCTGAGTTGAACCAGCGAAGCCTGATGTTTGTTCAGGCTTCGCTTTTTGCGAGTGATTCCGCTTTTCTGTGAGGTAGCATGCCGGCGTCCCGATATCACGATCTGATCGCGCTCATGGTCGGCTTGGCCACACTCATCGCCGATCAGTTGACAAAAGCCTGGATTGTTCAGTATTTCGGGGCAGAAGGCTTGCGACCACCTGTCCCCATTTTCGGTGACGTGCTAACGCTCTACTACGTGCAGAATACCGGCGTCGCATTCAGCCTCTTCGCGGGCCAGAATATTAAATTCGTGCTGATCGCGCTGGCGTTCGGGCTCATCTGCTACCTGTATTGGCGATTCCGTGAAACGGCGTCACTCTGGCTGCGACTCGGCTTTGCGCTGGTGCTTGGCGGCGCGATTGGCAACTTGATCGACCGCTTCGCCCATTCGTATGTCGTGGACTTCATCCACTTTCAGATTCCCGGCATCTTCAACTTCGCCGTCTTCAACATCGCAGATAGCGCTATCACCATCGGTGTGCTGATCATCGCTATCTGCCTGTACTCCTCCATGAACGAAGCTGAAAAGGCGCAGCGAGAGGTCGGAGAGCCTTCAACTGCGCAGGGCCAGCAGAGCAGCAGCAAGACCCGTTAGTCATCGCTGCATGAGAGCGACCATCAAGAAACGAGCCACTGAGCGCTATGGGTCAACGCAGCCACTCAACTCCACCGGCGACATCCGCGAATGGGCCAAGTTATGACGACTGGGAGACCATCGTCGTTGAAGAGGACATCGCCGGGCAACGTATCGACCGCGCGCTGGCGCATCTGCGGCCCAAGCTCTCGCGGACACAAGCGCAAAACGCAATCAAGGCGGGTGAGGTTCGTGTAAACGACAAACCTGCCAAACCCAGCCTCACGCTCGAACTCGGGCAGCGGGTCGCGCTCGCCCCAACGCTCGGACGGCGCTCAATACGCGCGGGGGCGACGGCGCCGCAACCGGAGGCGATTCCACTACGTGTCGTCTATGAGGATGACTGCCTGCTGGTCATCGACAAGCCAGCGGGATTGGTGACGCATCCTGCTCCTGGACACGCGACTGGTACGCTCGTCAACGCGCTCCTTGCCCACACCCCGCAACTCGACGAAAGCGACGATCCGCAGCGGCCGGGTATAGTCCATCGGCTCGACAAAGACACCTCTGGGCTGATGGTCATCGCCAAAGACACCGAGGCGCATGCTGCGCTGACAGAGCAGATGCGCGAGCGCGCCATGGTCAAACGCTATATTGCCTTGGTCGAGGGTCATATGGACCCGCCCAGCGGTACCATAGACGCGCCGATTGGCCGCGATCCACGCAATCGCCTGCGCATGACGCTGGTGAGCGAGGCCAACGGCGGCCGCGAAGCGCGAACCCGCTTCCACACGCTGCGATACCTTCCTGGGCGAACGCTGCTCGAAGCGCAACTAGAAACGGGTCGCACACACCAGATTCGCGTGCACCTTGCCGCGCTCCACCACCCCGTCGTTGGCGACACCACCTACGGACGCGCGCAGCTTCCGATGCCACCACGCCACTTCCTGCACGCCACACGGCTGGAATTTCGACACCCCATCACTCACGAATGGCTCACATTCGACGCTCCCCTGCCGACCGACCTGGCGGAATTCCTCGCGAAGCTCGAAGGGGCCACGGATGGCGCATCACCAAAAAGCGATACGCCTTGACACACCGGCTGTCTCAACGTATATTTCTATGGCTGCGCGTGGGATACCCCCCACCCGTATGTAAACATTGTTCCGATACGCTGAACCGCCTCCTCGAGCATCACATATATGCGATCGCTCGCGGTTGCCACAATGATGTGGAAAGCCGTTTGGGTAGGGAGTTCCGCGACACGAAGGGACTGTTATGAGTACCGGCTGTACCATCTCCGCCTTCTACAACTATCTCAACTGGTACATTGCCTGTTTCCATACAGGTGAGAGCTAGCGGCGCAATCCGCTGAACATAAGGAGTCGCTCGTGTTCGGACCCCACCTCATCATCGATGGTTCCCGCTGTAACACCAAGAAACTCGCTGACCGGATCCTCGTTGAGCAAGTGCTCAGCGAATACCCCACCGCCATTGGCATGACCAAAATCGGCGGCCCGTACATGTTCGAGTATCAGGCCCCCGACCCCGCATACTCCGGCGTTTCTGGACTCGTCGTTATCGCCGAGAGCCACATCGCCATCCACACCTTCCCCGAACTCGATTACTTTACGATGGACATCTTCTCCTGCAAGAACTTTGACCACGAGAAGGCCATCAGCTACATCAAGGAGGCGTTCGACGTCGAAGAGATGGACCGCATGCTCGTGCAGCGCGGCCTGTCGTTCAAGGGTCCACATCACGGCCGCAACGGCGCTACAGACGAACTGATCGCCGCCGCCGAGGCGCGCCTAGCCGCTGGTGTCATCAGCAAAGAACCCGCCATTCCCGACGATGCGCCTTCCGTCGCCGACGAACGCCAGGCAGCGCTGGCCCGCCTCGCGGGAGAGACACAGGGCGAAGGCCGCATGCTCTGGCCACAGTATGGCGTGACGCCAGATGTCGGCTCGTATGGCGCAAACGAGCAGGCTGATGATTGCGATACCTGCGCACGTAGCGGCGCGACTGTCGCCGCCCTTGGGCACGTTGGTGAGTCGGTGACCTCGGATGATGGCCGAAGCCTGACGGCGACTGAGCCTGCTCTGGTCAACCCCACCGCTTCAATCAGCGGTTTGCTCGACAAGCTGACCACAGGCGCAGGGCAGGGCCGCGCGATGGGCGCCGCACTGAGCGTCTGGGAGCGACTGGCGCGCACAGAGGGCGCCACTATTGCCCTCGCTCTTGCCGAGCCAGTGATCGCCGGGGGCCTGCGCGAGACACTCGTCTACGCGGTTGATCATCGCTATGTCGACGTGATCATCGCGAGCGCTGACGACCTCATCGCCGACCTCTACGAATCGCTGGGCTACGCGCACTACGCCGACGAAGCGGGCGTGATCGCCAGTGATGAGGGCCGGGCCAAGACACTCGCGTTCTTCAATCAGTTCCTGGCCGAGCAGTCCAGCAACGCCATCACCACTGGCGCAGCGCTCTGGAAGGCGCTCGGCGAGACGCTGCCCACAAAGGCGCCACGCAAGGGCCTACTGCAGGCTGCCGCCGCTGCTGGTGTCTCTATCTTCGCGCCTGATCTCAACGCTAGCGTTCTCGGCGCGAGTCTGCTGGCGGCGCGTGAGCGCGGCGTGGCCATGTCACTCGACGCCAGCGCAGATCTGGCTGGCCTGGCTCGCATCCTCGGGACACAGCCGCAACTCGGCGTAATTCGCGTGGGGGCTGGCTTGGAAGATGGCCTGCTGTTCCAGGCGCGCGACGCAGCGGCGATCTTCTCGGTGCAGCGGCCCACGCTCGTTGGCAGCGTCTCGATCGGCGCTCCTGCGTTGGGTCAAGGTGTCGCGCTGGCAACCGACGCATCGCTGGCGGGTCCGCTGCTAGTGACCGGCCTCGCACAGCGGCTTCCTGGTGTGCGGCCTGTCAGCCAGCCCGGCGGCCTTCGCACGGAGGAACCTGCGCTAGCCTAGCGATACCGGTTATCCAAAACGCCTCGCGTCCAAAACGGATGCGAGGCGTTTTGTCATTCGTCGCATTATGCCAGCGCGATGTGACAGGGGAGATTCAGCCGTGCGAGTTCATCACGGTAATGTTCCGCCGATTCGCGTGGGCAGACGGCTATCGTCGCAAACCCATGTTCGCGGAGGTCCCGTAGCGCCTGCTGCGCCCGCTCGGTTCCAAGTGACTGCGTGAGTGTCTGGAGCCAGGTAATTGGCCAGCAGAGATGCAACGAGGCCAGTGGATCATCTATCTTCAACACGACCGCATAGTGCGGAATGAGACACAGAGCAAGGTCAATCTCGACATCGGTACGCCGCTGTGGTGCGCATATCAATGCCTTCGAGGCCCCATCACCTCGGCCGTTCAGCCAGTTGAACCACGGTACGCGCATGGCTTGCGCCCTCCCAGTGAATGGTGGCGCGCACTGCGATTGCCAGGGATCAGTACGCTCAGTGTGCCGCGCCTATCCTCTCAAACGGAACACCACGCTGTCGCGCCACACTCTCCCACTCGGTCATAGACAAATGGCGAGGCCAGCGTCATCCCGTGGGACAGCGCTGGCCTCGCAAAAGGGAATCGATGCGCCTCTAGTGGAAGCCCTTCGCCTCACTAAAAGCGCGCGCGATAGCGATGAAATCAGGCGTCAGGCTTGCGCCGCCAACCAG
>DASVZC010000039.1:0-35641 GCA_036391835.1 Ktedonobacterales bacterium
AATCGGCTTCGACGGCTCCAGCATCCGCGGCTTCCAGGAGATCAATGAGAGCGACATGCTCCTTCTCCCCGATCCGGCCACCGCTCTCCTCGATCCCTTCACCGCTGTCCCCACGCTCAGCCTCATTTGCGACGTAGCGCAGCCGGGTAGCCTGGAATCGTACAGCCGCGACCCGCGTAATGTCGCGAAGAAGGCGGAGGAGTACCTCAAGTCAACTGGCATCGCCGATACCGCGTTCTTCGGCCCTGAGGCTGAGTTCTTCATTTTCGACGATGTGCGTTATCGCTCCACCACGAACGAACAGTCGGTTTGTGTGGATAGCGAAGAGGCCCACTGGAACACTGGCCGCCTCGGCACCGATGGCCGCCCGAACCTGGGTCACCGCATCCGCCCGAAGGAAGGCTATTTCCCCGTCGCGCCGACCGACACGCTGCAAGACCTGCGCACCGAGATGGCGTTGATGCTCGAAGAGTGCGGCATTCCAGTGGAAGCGCAGCACCACGAAGTGGCGACTGCCGGCCAGTCCGAGATTGACATGCGCTTCGACTCGCTGCTAACGATGGCTGATCGCATACTGACCTACAAGTACATCATCAAGAACGTGGCGCGCCGCGCTGGCAAGACGGTCACCTTCATGCCGAAGCCGATCTTTGGCGACAATGGTTCTGGCATGCATGTCCACGTCAGCCTGTGGAAGGGCGAGCGCCCGCTGTTCGCCGATGCCGCTGGTTACGCTGGCATCTCGGAGATGGCCCGCATGTTCATTGGTGGCCTGTTGACGCACGCGCCGTCGGTGCTCGCGTTTGCCGCCCCCAGCACGAACAGCTATCGCCGCTTGGTGCCGGGCTACGAGGCGCCCGTCAACCTGGTGTACTCGCAGCGCAATCGCTCCGCTGCCGTGCGTATCCCGATGTATTCGGAAAACCCGAAGGCGAAGCGTGTTGAGTTCCGCCCGCCCGATCCAACCGCGAACCCCTACCTGACGTTCTCGGCGATCCTGCTGGCAGGCCTGGATGGCATCAAGCGCGGCATCCTGCCAGAGCAGCATGGGTATGGGCCCGTTGACCGCAATATCTATGAGATGACAGCGGCAGAGAAGTCCGAGATCCGCTCGGTGCCGGGTTCACTCGACGAGTCACTCGACGCGCTCGAGCGCGACCACGAGTACCTGCTCGCGGGCAATGTCTTCACCAGCGACCTGCTGGAGAAGTATGTCGAGATGAAGCGCGAGCAAGCGGCTGAGGTGCGCCTGCGCCCGACTCCGCTTGAGTTCGCGATGTACTACGACGCGTAAGCACACGGCTGGCGTCTGACGCACACTGCGTTACCTCTTGCGACCGCCATACTACAGGGTCTGCTGTGGTATGGCGGTCGCCAATTTCGGCGTAATTTTTGGCAACGAGCGCACAGTTTTGCGTCCGCTTTATGATCCATGAGACAAATGTGAGAGAAATGTGAACTGTTCCACACATTTCTCCTTGCCTTGCTGTGACTGTTAGTGTATCCTTGGCTGGAATTCCCGCAAGAGATGCTTGCATGTCGCTTCCTAAATCCGCATGTTTGATAGAGGAAGTCACACGCATACTGCACGACAGCGCTACGCCAGTCGCGCGATCACTTCCGGGGGAGGTGGGCGTCGGGTCAGCAGTATATCGGGATGCTGCGATCTAGACGCAACAGGAGGCTACACGACCATGTTCGAAGACAAGACGCTACAGTGCCGCGAGTGCAATCAGGAGTTCGTCTTTAGCGCGGGCGAGCAGGAATTCTATCAGCTCAAGGGACTGATGAACGAGCCGGGGCGTTGCCCGGATTGCCGTGCAGCCCGCCGGGCCAACATGGCTTCGGCGCGCGCGAGTGGCGAGCGCCAGCCACGCGAGATGTTCAAGACAGTCTGCGCGGAGTGCGGCGGCGAGGCCGAAGTGCCTTTCATTCCGAAGACAGAGAAGCCGGTGTATTGCAGCTCGTGCTTCGAGCGTGTGCGCAGATAACTCCCCCTTATTTACGCTGGCAGTTGCTCAACTCCTTTCGCTTGGTACAGACGATCATGAGTTGAGCAATTGCCAGCGCGCATCACTTGTGACCATTGCACGCCTGCTCTCTCTTCTCGCGCTTGTGAATTATATCGTTGTGTGTGGTATTTCATCCCGCTATAGGCACAAGTCTATTTCGCATTTGGGCGCCCTCTGGTATACTCGTTCCACATCTCATGCGCAGAGGAAGCGCACTTGTATGAACCTTGTCCCAGCGTAGGAGTCTCCCGTGGCCACACTCTCAGCATTACACAGGAACGCATCATCCTCGTCTGCCAGGTTTCTTCACCGCGATTCGCGTGCGCTGCTGCTAGCGCTAGTGCTTTCGTCGCTGCTCTGGGGATGGATAGCCGGAGACGCGCACGCACAAGGGCTATCGGGGCCGACAGGGCGTGAGCCGGGTGGCAGGCTGAGTGATCCCGTGGTACGCGCGGCCGACGTTGCGGCGCCAGCGGTGGTGCGTATCGCCACGATCTACAACGGCCATATCACGCTGAGCATCTGCGGGAAGTCCGTCACGCTGCCAACGTCGGGCGCTGGCTATTCTGAGGGCGTGCTTGGTTCCGGCGCGTTTATCAGCGCGCAAGGCGACATTCTGACCGCTGATCACCTTATCCACGTCGATCACAGCACGCTCGAACAGCAATTATTCGCCGACCCGACCGCTCAGGATGATATCGCCACTGCGCTGAATACGTCGTCGTGCTTCGGATTCGGACCCGCTATTGGCGCTGGGGACATCGCCAATGGATTCCTTGACACATCAGGCGTGGGTTATTCGACCACCTTCACCGATCCAGTGACGAGCGTGTGGCGTGACACCTGGTATACGGGTGCGCTCGATGCTCATGCAAACGACCCATTGGACATGATGAAGGATCTGATGCAGGTTCCGCATGACCAGGCGACGATTCTGAAGACGAGTGACTTTACCCACGATGACCTGGCTGTGCTCCATGTAGATGAGCATGACACGCCTTCTATTCAACTCGGCAATTCGGCGAATGTGCAGACACTTGACAATCTGACGATCATTGGATTCCCAGGCAATGGTGACGCGAACAATGATCCCACCAACCTGCTGACGCCATCCTTCAATACAGCCAGTGTCAGCGCTATCAAGACCAATGATGATGCCGCGGAATTGATTCAGGTTGGCGGCAACATCGAGCACGGCGATAGTGGCGGCCCCGCGCTTGATGGGTCGGGGCAGATTGTGGGTGTGGTGAGCTTCGGCGGGCCTGACAACCAGGGCATCACGGCGTTCCTGCGCTCCAGTGATACCGCGCGCAGCCTGATTACCTCTGCCAAGGTCACTACGAAACCTGGCGCGTTCGAGAAGGCGTGGGAAAAGGCTTTCGGTGACTACGCCGCGACCTATCCGGGCCACTGGCGTCGCGCCTCACAGGAGTTCGCGAGTCTGCTGAAGCGCTATCCGCTGTTCCACGGCGCCAGCCCCTATGCCGCGTGGGCGGACGCTCAGGCGCGCCACGAACCGCTGCCGTCGCATCGCACAACCGTGTCGCCCGTGGCATTGGTGGCGCTGGGCGCGCTCGCGGCGCTGGCGTTAGCGATGATCGCCCTTCTGCTCATCCGTGCGGGCCGTAGCGAGCCATTGTTGTGGCAAGATGTGACAGGCGCGTTTCGCGGGCGTCAGCGCAAACAGACGCTGAACGTCACCCCCATGCTGATGGAGCAGAACAGCGCTGCTGTGCTGGAGGCGCTTGACGAGCAACGTATTCCTGTCGCGCAGCGCATGAATTAACCTTCGGCGGAGAGTTTACTTATCCTGCGGAAGGCTGTAGCGCGACCTCACTCCCTGGCCACCTCTCCCACGGGGAGAGGTGGAATAGTCTGGAGACTGAGCGCGTTCCGTGCCGAATCTCACTGCCCCTGCTTCCCTCTCCCTAAAGGAAAGGGGCTGGGGGTGAGGTCTAGCGCCAACGTTCGCCCCAGCCTCAGCGATACACGATCGCTGCACATAGGCTACTCTCTCCCCGCAGAGATGCGAACAGGCCAGGAATACTTGCCCAGTGGGCATGCGTTCCTGGCCTGTTCCGTTAGGCGAGCGCCATTGTTTATGGCCTCGCTACGAGTGCACCCACTCCTGGCCCTGGATATACCAGTCCGTGTTGGGCTGGGGTTGATCGTTGTAGGCTGCGTACGCGTCGACCGGGCTTACTGCGCGTGGGTCCCTGGTACATGGCACGGCTGTGGTCACACCAGCATATGGAGCCAGACCTGTTGTGCAGTTGAACGTGCCACGCGCCATATCTGGTGGTATTGGGAACTCCGTTCCTTGCGCCCAATGGTAGTTCTTGATGGCATATTCCATGATGTCATGGAATATGTAGCCAGCGCCCGCGATACCGATAATGTGCGCATATAGGTCACTGGAGTCTGAGTTTCCTGCCCAGACTCCTAACGCCATGTAAGGCGAGTAGCCCATCGTCACGATATCGCGTGGCCCATTGATACCCTGCGACGTACCCGTCTTAGCGGCAATCGCTGGGAAGCCAAGCGCATTGTCGGGGGCGCCGCTGGCGCCTGGCTCGCTGGGCTGCTCGTTGAACTCCAGTGGATTGCTGAAGTTAAAGTCTGGGACACGCGCGTTCGGGTCCGAGAGCATCGAGGTCATCTCATACGCGACCTGCGGGCTGAGCACCTGCGCCGCCACCGGGTTTCCCGCCTTGTAGCGAACCACGTTGTTGGAGTCTATGATCTCCAGCACAGCGCGTGGCGCCACATGTTTACCCTGGTCAGCGAAGACACCAAAGGCGTTCGTCAACTGCAGGAGCGAGATGTTCTGCGTGCCAAGCGCAGTGGACGGGCCCATTGATTCCTTCTTGATGGAGGTTACGCCCATGCGCTGCGCCTCCGCTATGAAGGGGCCTGAGAGCTCTGGCGTCGAGCCTACGAAGGCCATCGTTTGCGTCGCGGGGATATTCAACGAATTCGCCAGCGCGTACCGCATCGGCAGATAGCCGGAGAAACTCCCCGCATCGTAGTTGTGCGGCACATAGTCTCCAGGACAGCCGGGAGCCGCTGGATCAATTGCTGGCTTGTTCGTCGTAGGATCAACCTGGCCGCCGCCTGGGAAGCAGGTAGGGATGTCTTGCATGATCGTGCCAGGATTCCAGCCCATCTGCATGGCCGTCGCATAGACGAGCGGCTTGGTGGATGAACCCATCGAGCGATTCTGCGAGATCGCAACGTTATAGAAGCCATTGATTTTCGGATCGCGGTTGGTGTAATCCACCGAGCCGACCATCGCAAGGATATCTCCGTTGCGCGGGTCCATCGCCACTTCTGCTGTGTTGTGAATATTCGCCGAATCGGCCAGCGGCGGACAGACAAGGTTAGGACATCCCCCAGCGTATCTAGGCCACTCCAGAGTGTGTGACTTCAGGATATAGAACTGTGCGCGGGTAATGGCGTAGCTGTCGAGGCCGAGGTCGAGCGTGGTATAGACCCGGATACCATCGGCCTCTGGATCGGTGATGCCGAACTGTTTGGGCAGCACATCGTCGAGCACATAGTCTACGAAGTGTGGCGCCTGTTTGGTCACGCCAAAGGTTGCAATGGCGCTACCACCCAGGTGTGAACCCACCTTGTGGTTCAGCAAGATCGACTTGACTTCGGCGAGCGACTTGTGGAAGGTCGCATCGTCGATATTTCCGTAGCGCAGCAAGCTCCCAAGCACGACCGAGGCACGGCGGTAGGCCAGCCATTCGTGGCCATTGTGCCTGTAGCTGAAGTTATCGGGACCAATGCCTTCCGGGTAGCAGTTCGGATTGGTCAGGTCGTTTGGGTCGCCGATGCACGGATTGTCCCACTTGCTGATGGGGCAGGCTGTTGCGACATCTTTACCGTCAGGCGCCTGGCATGAGAACTGACTGGGCTTGAACGCTGTCGGCGCATTTGGCACACCGACGAGCAGCGAGATCTGCGCCCAGTCGAGTTGCTGGTTTGCCCAGCACGTGCGCGGCTTGCTGAGTTTGACGCCGCCACAGGTGGTCGCGTTCTTGACGGACTGCAATCCAAAGTAGTTCTCAGCGGCCGCCTCGATGCCTAGGTTACCATCGGAATAGTCGATGGTGTTGAGATACATTTCGAGGATCTTCCACTTGGGATAGGTGCCGCTGGTCGTGATGCCGACCGAGAGAATCGCCTCGTTGATCTTGCGCTGCAACGCCTTCGAGGTGTCGTGCAGCACGAGGTTCTTGACCAACTGCTGGGTGATCGTTGAACCACCCTGCGCTGCGCTACCACTACTGGCGTTCGCCAGCAACGCGCGGAAGATACTGGTCCAGTCGATGCCGATGTTAGTGGAGTCCCAGAAGGTGTGGTCCTCCGTCGCAACGGTAGCGTCTACTACCTTCTGGTTGAAGTCCTGGTTTTGGTAGTCCAGGTAAATATTGACGCCTGTAGACTTCGGCACAGTGTAGAGAACAGCGCCGTTGCGATCGTAGATGGTCGTACTGCCGACCTCGGCGGACGAGGCGACGGAAGCGATATCGTCGGCGTGCTGGTTGTAATAGGACATGGCGTAATATGCGCCGCCGCCACCTGCGCCGGCGATCGAGACCAACAGCGCAGCCAGGGTCGCGAAGCCGACCATGTAGAGCATCGCGTGTGGATTGCGCCGGCCTTCGCGCCACTTGCGGGCGCGCAGACGCAGCCGTGAGCGCCGATAGGCGCGCTGCGTATTCTCGTCCGCTGGGCTACCACCGCCTCCGCCGCCAGCGGCTCCCATCATAACTGAGGGATTATAGTCCGATTCGCCGTGTCGGTAACCGTCGTTACGGTAATTGCGAATGGCACCGCGCGCCGATTCGACCATGGCGCTGAGTTGGCGCGACATGCTCTTTGAGAGGTCACGCGCGCGATCACCGACCGAACGTGTCGGCGCAGGATACGCGGCGCTTTCATAGGTATCTTCTCGTGGAGCGCGAGAGGGCGGGCCACCTGCTCGACTGGCCCGCTGTGGAGCGCTATAGCCATCGTCCGGGCCACCGCCACGTCGCAAATCACCACTGCCACCACGTCGCCCGTTGGGATCGGAGCGTGGGCCTGAGCGAGGGTCTGAAGGCGGAACTGATCGTGGATTCGAGCGCGGATCAGGGGATTGCGCCGATCGTTGGTTGAAGCGCGGAATACCCGTGCGATTCGACGAAGTTGGCGGAACCGATCGTTCACCAGAAGCTCTGCTTGGCCGTCCGTAGGCGTTCTCACGCGGGCTGCTGGCGCCACGCCGCTCATCATCATAGGAACCTCGCGAGTCCCTTCCCATCGTTTGCGCCTCCTGAATGTCTCTCGATTGCTCATCATAGGCTGCCAACACTGACACGGCCTTGCACGCAGCGCCGACTAGCTACTCAAGCGCACTCTCGCACTAGGCATACTAAGCGCAAGCCCCCCATACGGCAAGCGGAGTGGGACATCCTGGGGGTAGTACACAGGCCGCATGAATGCTGAATTGGCAAAGAATTCGGCACACATGGGCGTAAGGTGAAGCAATCGAGGCGTGAATCATTCAGAAGTGGGTTGACGATGAGGTCAAGCGCGGCAAACGCTAGCCTTCACCATACGCTATACTACAGCGCGTGGGCGCCATATGAGGTCTGATGCACTGCGGCCAGGTCTTCTAGCCCACCGTACGTAAGCGCGATGGCGTAGACGTCACGCGCGATATACATGAGGAGATACGAACGCATGTCGATACAGCAGCAGCGGCGCGGAGCTTTGGTCGATGTACTGGTTGCTCGACCGAGCCAGTCGTCTGCGCCAGTCGTAGCGGCGCGCGAAGTCGCGTTGGCGGCGCTTGGCGTCATACTCCTGGCGCTCAGCGCGCGTGTCATCATCCCCCTGCCATTCACTCCTGTGCCGATCACAGGGCAAACGTTCATGGTGTTGCTGTTGGCGGCGGCCTATGGTTGGCGACGTGGCCTGGCGACGGTAACACTCTATCTGCTGGCTGGCGTGGCGCATCTTCCAGTTTTCGCCGCCGTGCCGGGCGTCGCGACCTATGGCTATCTAGTTGGATTCGCGCTTGCCGCCGTTGTAGTTGGCTGGCTGGCCGAACGTGGCTGGGATCGCAAGCTTCTCACGTCCATCCTGGCAATGTTGGCGGGTGAAGTCGCCATCTATGCGTGCGGGCTGTTGTGGCTGGCGCGCTTCGTCGGCTGGAGCAATGTCATCGCATTTGGATTGACGCCATTTCTGATTGGTGACGCGTTGAAGTTGCTGGCCGCTGCGTTGCTGGCGCCTGCCGCATGGTATGCCACGCGCCGCGCGCTGGGTCAGGAGCCGCGCTAGATGTCCGACGAGCACGACGACGCAGCCTCTAGCCTCCCACCAGCGGAGCCAGAGCGCGCCAACGCCGATCAGCCGTTCTACGAATATTGGAACCAGCGCGACTTCCTGCGCTGGATGGGCGCTCGCATCACCGATAGCGCTGATGGCCACGCCACCTGCTACTTCGAGCCGGGCGAGCATCACCGCGGCGCCGGGGTCGGCGGGCGCGCTGTGACGGGCGCGGTGCAGGCGTACATCTTCGATATCGTCACCGGAGCCGCCGTCGCCTCACTCGCGCATGGCATGCGCCCGCAGGTGACGGTCTCGCTGGATGTCACGTTCGAGCATCCGGCCTACGATGCGCCGCTGACCTTCGAGGCGAGTGTGCAGAGTGGCGGTAAGCAACTCTTCTTCGTGGAGGGTGTCTGTCACGACGTCAACGGACGTGTCACGTCGCGTGCCCGCGCCATCTACCGGCGTTTCGAGAAGCGTCTGATGCTGCCGCCCGACGCGCCACAACCGGCGGAGGCGAGTGAGCAGCCGCGTGACTAGCGAAACCTGAGCGAGACGAAGGGCCAGCGAACACCGCAATAGTGCGTTCGTTGGCCCTTCACTCGTTCTCTGGTGGTTTAGCGGGGCCAGCGGTAGTCAGCCGCCGCATAGAGCATCTCGATCGCTGCCGCCTGCCCTAAAGAGTCTTCGCGGGTCAACGCTGGCGCGGTTTCGTGCAAGATGCAGTCGGCGAAGTGTTCGACCTCCAACTGGAAGTGATCGACCGGAGGGAAACGACGCTCCCAACACTCCTCGCCGACATCCAGGCGCGCGGTTGTCTCGACCTTACCTGTCGTGAATGGATACGGGATGCTGATGCGGCCACGCTCGCCGATGATTTCGGCGAATTGCCGCCAGGGCAACTCAAAGCTGGAATCGATGATGGCGCGGCGTCCCTCCCCAAAGTCGAGCACAGCGGAGATGCCTTGCTCTACTTCGGCTCCCTTGGGCGCTGTCGTCAGCGCCACGGCCCGCACAGGCTCGCGCGCGAAGAATGTGCGTGACAGGTTCAACGGATAGACACCGACATCCATCAGTGAGCCACCACCGAGCGATGACTTCAGGCGGATGTTGTCAGGATTGGAGCGAATGTCGAACACGAACGCCGAGCGAATCAGCCGCACGGGGCCGATACGACCGGCGGCGACCTGATCGAGCGCCCAGGCGATCTGTGGGTGGAGGCGATACATGAACGCCTCCATGAGCAGTCGTCCACTGTTCTGGCTGGCGTCGAACATCGTCCGGACCTCGTCCGTTGTGAGGGCGAGCGGCTTTTCGCAGAGTACATGCTTGCCTGCGCTCAGGGCTTTCAGTGTCCATTCGAGGTGTTGAGAGTTTGGCAAGGGAATGTACACGGCGTCGACATTTGGGTCGTCAAGCACCCCATTGTAACTGGCATAGGCTCGCGCGCCACGTTCACGTAGGGCTACACGCTCGGCGCGCGCGAGGTCGCGGCTGCCAATCGCCACCAGTCGCCCGTTGCGAGACGCCTGAATCGCTGGGATGATCGCTTTTACGCCGATATTGGCTGTGCTGATGACTCCCCAGCGTATCATCTCGTCCGTTGGCTTCGATGCTTCAGCCATCACACCCCTCCACGTTGCCTGTCGTGAGCGCCTGGGTCGTATCGTTGCGGGCGCCATGCGTCACGCATTCGTCGCTATCCGGTATAATGCCAGTGCGCGAGATGAATCGCGCCCAACGTCGTCTTGTACTCCACTATACGACGAGGATAGCGACCTAGGCCCGAAGATGTCGCGTTGGCGCAAGCCATGCGGCGCGGGAAACACAGGAGACAACGACTGATGGCGATGCCCCGTATCCGGCCACTTGGCCCGGACGAAGCCGCCCCAGAAGCGCGCGAAGTGCTCGAAAAGTTCCAGAACGAACGCGGCAATATGCCGAATATGTTCCGTACGATGGCGCTGCGACCGGCGATCATGAAGACCGCCTCTGACCATATGGACGCCATCTTCAACACGGGAACGGTGGAGAAACGTCTCAAAGAGATGCTGGCGGTACGCGTCTCGCAGATCAACGACTGCAACTATTGAAGGTCGTCTCATACTGCTTTGGCAAAGCAGCTGGGCGCTTCACAGGACTTGCTCGATGCGATGTTCAACATCGACGCGAATCGTGACAAGTTCACTCCGGCGGAACAGGCAGCGTTGACCCTCGCGGAGCGTATGACCACAGACGCGCGCAATGTGGACGAAGAGGTGTGGGCTGAATTACGCACGCACTTCGACGAAGGGCAAATCATCGAACTGGCCGCTGTCATCGGTTTGTTCAACTATTTCAATCGCTTCAACGACGCGCTGAAGGTCGAGATCACCAAACCCGGCAGACCTCCGGTAACCGGCGCACAGGAGTAGGCAACGGACATGTCACAAGACTCACGGGAGGGACGCGACGCAGTGGGCGCCGCTCCCTCGGCGGAGGAGCGTTTCACTGGTCTGCTGGCTGATCTGAGCCAGCTTCAGCAATACCTTGATGAACGCGGCACCCATACCTATGATCTGGCGCAACGCTTCATCGCGAACGCCAGACGCGATCCCTCGTCACGCGCCTACGATGAGCGGCAGGCGACCATGCTGGAGTATCAGCACTATATCTGGCGTGAGATCGCCGGACGTGTGGGACAGTTGCTCGCGCGCTACGACAGCGGAATGTCTGTCAATGCGCCAACAGACGAGCCAGCAAACGCCGAAACGGACGCTAGCGAGTAATTTCGCCAGCGTCCGTTTCCTGTCTCACGTGTTTTGCTCTTACCGGCGTCCACCAACTTGTTCGCCATACTCGTTGAATTCGAGATAGACGACGTCACGGACGTACGGGTGCATGCGCAGCCGCTCGCAGACTTCCGCTTCTTTGCCCGGCAGGACGCGCGCAAGGAAGCCATGTTTGCGTGGAATCAGGCGCATGGGCCGGGCTGCGCTGGCGGCAAGAAGGCGCTGCGCCTGTCCGACGGACACCCCCTGACGGAAGAACACTGCGATGCGACCCGGGCCAAGCAGCGGCGCCTGTTGCCTCACTGTGTCGCCCTCGAAGCGGCTAATGAGCCCCTGCGCAGCCTGTTCGACCTGGTCATGCAGGCGCTTGATCGTCGGAGCGGCGGCCTGTTGGGCGCGCTCCGAAATCTCACGCGCGGAGGCCGCAAGGCGTCCGAAGGCGTCGCCAAGGCGAGAGGTCTGCGCCGACTCATACGCGGGAATCGGATGCATGCCACTGGCCCGCGCCTCACGCTGATAGTTCAATGCGTTATTGACGCCTGGCCGCAAGTCATTCCACCACTGGCGCATGCTTTCGGCGACTGGCTGCGGGTCGGCTTCGTCGCGTTCGCCCTGGTCGTGCGCAAACCGCTGCCGTCGCAACTCCTGGAAGCGCTCCATGCGTGGGTCGAGTTGCTCACCAGCATGGCTCGCGCTGGGCGGCGCTGGCGCGAGGCGGCCATCTGGCGCGGCAAGACGACGATCGCCGCCCAGCATAGGACGCGGCGCCCCTTGCAATGGGAACGGTGGCCGTGGGCGCGGAGGCAAGGCGCCTTGCCAGTCAACGTGCGATGTGTCAATCTCCGCTGCGATCTGGGGCGCCCGCTGTTGCGGTGGCCAAACAGCCTGCCCGCCTGTCTCCTGCAGGAAGTCCGGGAAGTCGGGCTTGAGTTGCTGCATCTCGGCGATTTGCTGTGGTGTCCACTGGACCGTCGGTTGATCGGCAAGCGCCCACTCATCGTCGCTGTCCACTTCATCTACGATGCCGTCATCGCCATCATCGTCGAAGAAGTCGGATTCAGGGATGCGCGACCCGATGGGTTCCTCTGGAGCATACTGTGCGGATTGCGCAAGCGGTGTGAATGGCTCGGGCGGCGTCATTGGCGCAGAAGGCGTGTAGGGTGGGCGTGGCGCAGGAGCCATCGGCTCCGATGAGTTGGCGGTGCGAGGCCGATTGAAAGTGTCGGCCAACGTGTGATAGCGCTGTCGCGGCGGCGCTGGCTCTGTCATTGGCTCATCATCGATGCCCGAGAGATCCGCCGTGTTAGGGCGTGGTTGCGCTCGCAGAATCGTCGCGTCAGGGTCGGTCTGCTGGAATGACGGTGCGGCGGGTACTTCCTGCGTGGCGCCATCATCCTGGTCATCGAAACCTGCGATATACGGCGCGGCTGGGGGCATGGCGGCTGGCTTTTGCTCCGCCATGTCGGCGTCAATGGCGGGCAACTGCGCGGTGACACGCGAAGTTCCCGCATTTGGGCGCACGGTGCGCTTTTCCTTGGCGGCGCGGGTCTTGGTCGTTCCACTTGAGCCGTTGGAGCCATTTACGGCGTCAGGCGCCTCATTGGTCGCCGCATCGTCTAGACGGCTAGAGCCATCGGCTGGTGTAGTCATCGCTTATCTCCCGATGTTGCCGCTGAGCTGTGGGGGATACCAACGCAGCGGCGCGAGCGCAGGAGCGCTCTGCTGATAGTGAGAAGCATACCTTTATGCTTGGTCTCATTGACGTCATATATGTAGTGTAAACGCTGAATCATTCTGATTCGACGCCTGTTTTGCGCTTGTGTCACTGTTGGGAGAAATATCCTAGCCCACCAGCCGCCACATCCTCAGGAACGAGAGTCCAGATTGAGGAATGCGTCCAGCGCTTGCGCCGCGCGTCGCGACACATCTGGGCGGAGCGCATAGAATGTCATGCGCTCGCGGTCATACAGCGTCACCATGCCAGCGGCGCGTAGTCGCACCATGTGGTGCTTGGTGGTCGCTTTCGTAAGGCCGAGTTGTTCGGCGAGTTCAGTAAGATACATTTCGCGCTGCGCCAGCAACCGTAAGATGCGCAGGCGAGTATCGTCTCCGAGCGCCTCGAAGAAGCGCAGGGTTTCTTCGCTGGGCGCGTTCGGGTCGGGGCGCTCCTGCTCGACACTGGGCGTCGCATGTGTCGTAGGCGCACAGAATGTGAGCGTACCCCGCCAGAAATGGTAGAACACAGCCGGTCGGCAGAAGAAACTCGGGGCAAAAATGTACCGCCGCAGCCCAGCAGGTCGCTGAAACTGCACTCCCCGCATTTCTCGCTCGATGAAGGTGTCAACGGGCGTTTCCGCACGCCTGCGTTCCATCGCCTCGACTTCGTGCCGCAGCAACGGCGCCAATCGCGCCTCTTCCTCGGCGAACACGGACTCATACCAGACACGCAGCGCGTCGATCAGCTCTGCGCGCACACTTTCCACGTGCAAGAGCACACGCTGAGCGACTGGGCGCGCGTCACGGGGATAGTCGGCAAGCAGGCGTTTAGCGGCTGGTCCAGGTTCGTCATTTTCATCGGTCGTTGTGCTGTGCTCTTCCAGGGCGGAGCGCATGAGCGTTGACCAGTCGGCGCTCAGACCTTCCTGATCGAGCAGCGCCTCAGCCAAATCGGCCGCGGGGATGCCGCCAAGCCATGCGAGGAAATGCTGTGGATCGTTTGGAGCCGGGCACTGGCCGACCAATGAGATGAGGGTCGCCTGCAGCGACGAGGCGCGGCCATCGCCCAGGTAGCGTCCCATCGTGTCGAGCGCCTGCGGATCTCTGGCGTCGCAGCGCGCGCGCGCCTTCGCAGCCCAATCCGCGCCGATATCAAATTCGTTGAGCGTGCTATTGCTCGCGACCAGTGTGACGTGCAAACTGAGCACGAAGTCGTAGGTCGTGCAGGCTACGATCTCGATCTCGGGCGCCCGCCCTCGCCGCAAATCAACGGCTCGCGGCGCTGTTGAGCGCGCCTCTGTTCGAGTATCCAACCTCGGCTCCTCTCGATCGCAATCCGGCCCGAATCCACACTTCAACACACGACCCCACAGTAGTTAATATGAGGTCGTCCACGGTTTTTGACAGTTTCCAGCATTGTATCATGCAAATCGAACATCGCTATTGACATAGCATCATACAAAGCGTCTAGCGTGCCGCAATTGTGGCCATGCGTGATAGACTGGCTGCAGGTGGATGCCACCTGCATACTATGTCTCCTTGTATCATTTCCGCGCGTTATTATCGACCACCGCGCGCAATGAGAGGCAAAACTCACTATGGGATTACTCACAGGACCGCTCGCGGGCGTTGTCATCGCGGCGTTCCTCGCCTCGACGGTTGAATTCGTCGAAGCCTTCACGATCGTGTTGGTCGTCGGCGTCACGATCAACTGGAAGAGTTCGTTTCTCGGGCTGGCTGCCGCCACACTGGCGCTGATTGCGCTGGTTGGCGTCTTTGGCACGGCGCTGGTGCTCTACATCCCGCTGCCTGTGCTGCGGTTTGTGGTCGGCTTCCTGCTGATTCTCTTTGGCCTCAAGTGGCTCAAGAAGTCGGTCCTTCGCTATGCGGGTGTGAAGGCCATCCACGATGAAGAGGCGATTTACGAAGAGCAGCAGGCGGAGATGCGTGCACGCGGCGAGGCGAAATCTGACCGCATCGACCCGTTCGGCGTCGTAACTTCCTTCAAGAGTGTGTTGCTGGAAGGACTCGAAGTCGCTTTCATCGTCATCACCTTCGGCACAGCCTCGGCCAACACTGAGGCGACCAAGGCGCAGGGCATCACGTATGCCGCGATTGGCGCAGCGGCGGCGCTGGTACTCGTAGCGCTGCTCGGCGCGGTCATTCGCGCGCCCCTCCAGCGCGTGCCAGAGAACACGCTGAAGTTTGTCGTCGGCGTGATGCTGACTACCTTCGGCACGTTCTGGGGAGGCGAGGGGATTGGCATTCAGTGGCCCGGCGAGGACCTCTTCCTGCTGGCGCTGATCGCCTTCTACCTGGTCGTTTCGTTCGTGTTGATCAGTTGGCTGCGGCCCTATGGCGGCGCGCGTATTCAGTCGGCGAGCGACGCCTCGACGGCGGGCGCGGAGGTGCACTAGATGGATCGTGTCGTTGGCGCCCTCAAGGCGACGTATAACTTCTTTTCGGGCGACGCGATTCTGCTGAGTGCGGTGATCGTCGCGTTCCTGCTGGGCCTGCTGCTCATCCAGACGTTGCATGCGCCGAGCCTGCTCGTCGGGGTGATCTTTCTGGTGATCATCGTTGGGGCGCTGGTCATGACTCTGCGGCGTGAGATCGCGGGTCGGCCTCGCCAGCGGTAACACGCGGCTTATCGTTTAAGGAGGTTTGTGTGGCGCGGGAAGATGTATTGATACGCTCAGAAATGGCGGCAGCGCCCGCGCCACCAGATCCCCGATCTGCCTATGCGCAGCGGCTTACCTACTTCGCCACGCTGCGTGACCGCTACAACCGGAGCCGCTATCTCTGGGCCAATCTCAGCGCGGTCTCTGGTCTCGGCGCGCTGCTTCTCGTTCTGATCGCCGCTTTCTCCGCGAATGGATGGTGGCTGCTGGGCGCTTTGGCGGCGGCGGCGCTCTTTGTCGTGGCGTTCGGGCGGCAGGCCTACCACGACGAGCGCTATCTGCGCTATATCGCCCTGTGTCTGCTAACACAGGAAGGGCATGCGCGACTTCGGCGCGACTGGAACAGCATGACCCTGCGCGGCGTGACAGGCGCCCCCGCAGACGCGAACGCCGCCGCCAACGCGCTCGACCTCGATCTGCTAGGCCATGCCTCAGTCCAACATCTGCTGCATACGGTTACGACGCCGGCGGGGCAGCGCCTGCTTACGAGCTGGCTCCAGACACCGGCCTCGCCAGACGAGATTCGCGCACGCCAGGCCGCTGTGCGTGAGTTGGCCCCCAGCCTCACGGTGCGCGACGAGTTGAGCGTCTTTGGCAAGCTCTCCAACATGACGGCAGACGAGTACGAGCGGTTCGTGACGTGGTCAGCGGACACCAAGACACTGGTGAGTGGCAGTTGGCTCTCAGTGTGGAGCTTTGCGGCGCCGATCACGCTCGTTGCGCTAGCCATCGCCCAGGGGGTGGGCCTACTCCCCTATCCGTTCTGGTTGGTGGTCGTCGTCGCGAATATGGGACTCATTCAACTCTATGGGAAGCGCATCGAAGCGGAGATAGATCGCGTCGCCGAGAATCGCGGCTCCTTCCTGGCCTATGCTAACCTCTTCTCGTTCCTGGGTGAGCAGTCGTTCGCGTCGCCATTGCTGCGACGTACCATTGGGTCACTGGCTGAGGTGAGCGGCGCGGCGGATGAACGCCTGCGCGTTCTGGGGCGCATCATGCGCTTTGTCTATGTGCGGCTCTCGTTTATCGGTCCCATCCTCCAACTGACGCTGTTGTGGAACATCCATGGGCTGCGGATGCTGGAGAACTGGCGCACGCATGTGGGCGGCGATGCGCGTATGTGGTTCGAATTGCTCGCCGAGATAGAGGCGCTAGCTGGGCTGGCAGCGCTCAGTTTCGATAATCCTGAGTGGGCGTTCCCCACGGTGAGGGATACACTCACGGGGACGCTGGAGGCGAGCGGGCTGGGGCATCCGCTGTTACCGCCCGAAGATTGCGTGCGCAACGATGTGACGATTGGCCCGGCGGGTCGCTTTTTGCTGGTGACGGGCTCGAATATGTCGGGCAAGAGTACCTTGCTGCGCGCGATTGGCGTCAATGTGGCGCTGGCGCAGGCGGGCGCTCCGGTGTGCGCCGTGGCGATGTCGCTGCCACCGATTGCCCTTGCTACCAGCATGCGCGCGCAGGATTCCCTAGAGGCAGGTGTCTCGTACTTCATGGCGGAGTTGCGCCGCCTGAAGCAGGTGGTGGATGTACTGCGCGCGGCGGCGCAAGTAGGTGATCGCTTGCCGGTCTTCCTGCTGGACGAGATTCTCAGCGGCACCAACACGAGTGAACGTGAGATTGCGGCGCGTACGGTCATTCGCTATATGCTCGATTTCGGCGCGACCGGCGCGGTCAGCACGCACGACCTGTCGTTAGCGCAGGCGCCCGACCTGACGCCGCTGAGCCAGCCAGTCCACTTTACTGAGCGGTTCACACGCGACGCCAATGGACCCGCCATGTCCTTCGATTTCATCCTGCGCCCAGGTATCGCTACCAGCGTGAACGCTCTCAAGTTGATGGAGTTGGTCGGGTTGCCCACGCCGGCGGAGTCCGAAGCCGCGTCGTCTGAACGCGGACCAGTGGTATAGTAAGCTGTGGCAGATTGCCATTTGCTCCATCGGATGCCATGAGATATGAGAGCGAGAGAACGCCGTGAGCGCGAAACTGCTGGATGGACGCGACCTGGCCGCGCGGCTGCGTGGTGAATTGTCGCAGGAGGCGCAGCGCTTCGCGGAGCAACGTCAACGGCAGGCGCACCTTACGTTGGCGCTCGTCGGGTCGGATGCGACGGCGCGGCTCTATGCCGAGCAGGTGACGCGCGCTAGTCAGCGTATCGGGCTGCGGCTCACGTTGCGTGAGTTTCCGGCGGATATCAGTGAGCTTGCGTTGCGGGCCGAGGTGGCGACGCTGGGCGCCCGCGCAGATGTGGATGGCGTGGCGTTGCTGTTGCCGTTGCCGCGCCATATTCGCCAGCGTGTGGTGATGGAGGCGCTGCCCGCCGCCAAAGATGTGGATGGCCTGGGCCCGCAGAACGCCGGGCGGCTGATGCTGGGCTTTCCCAGCTTCGTGCCCAGCACAGCGGACGCCGCGCTCGAATTGCTGCGGCTGGCGGGCGTGCCTCTGCTCGGGCAGGATGCGGTAGTGGTAGGCCGCAGCAACGTTGGCGGCAAGCCCGCCGCGCTTCTCTTCTTGCGCGAGAATGCGACCGTCACGTTCTGCCACTCACGCACGCCCGACCTGGGCTCCGTCACACGCCAGGCTGACATCCTCTTTAGCAGCATTGGCAGACCCGGTGTCATCACTGCCGACATGATCAAGCCAGGCGCTGTCGTGCTCGACGCTGGCATGACCAACGTGGACGGCCAGGTGGTCGGCGATGTTGATTTTGCGGGCGCGCAGGCAGTCGCCAGCCATATCACCCCATCACCCGGCGGCCTGGGTCCGTTGACCCCGCTCATGCTGCTCAGACATACGCTCCTGGGACCCAGTTAGAGCGTGACTCCTGGATAAGTCGGCTGGCGCTTGAAACCGCCAGCTTATCTGATATACCCCCAAGAAACCGACAAGTGGTGACAGCGCCGCTCATCGATCGCGTATATCCGCCGATTTCAAGCCTTCTGCCGGTTGACGGCGGCCAGTTCTTGCTACTTTACTAGAACATAAGTTCTTGTATTACCGTGTCTGGCTGGCGCGCTGACACTCTGTCAGCCTCCTTCATCACCGCTCACGGCGCTGCTCCATCCCTCAGCGGAAAGCGCCTTCGCCCCCAGACGACGGACCTGCGAATAGAGGGGAACGGATGCTATGACATCTCTATCTGTTCCGGCTGAAGAGACGCTTGAGATGGTCTGTGCCTATAGCGCGTGCGCGCTCATCGGTCGGCCACTGGAGGACGAGGCCAGCGCCGCTGCGTTGACGCGCGAACGGCTGCTGTCGTTGTGTCGTGTGACGTCGGAGCGTGTCGAGCCAGCCCAGATGGAACGCGCTTGGGGTGCCGTGCTCGATCTGGGGCGCTGTTCGGCGGATGAAGCGCGCGAGGTCTGCGTGGATCTGGCGGCGCGGCTGAAACGCGCTGGCTTCGAGGCGCGCATTGGCGTGGGGCCGACACTCACGTTGGCGCGGCTGGCGGCGCTGATCTGCGCGTCCTCGCCTGCGGCGGAGACGATTTCATTGATTAGCCCTGCTGCGCGTGCGACATTCCTGCAGGCGTTGCCAGTGGACCTGCTGGCGCGGTTGGAGCCTGTGACCATCACACCGGAGGTAGTCACGCGGCTGCGGCAGTACGGGTTGCGTACGCTCGGGCAGGTGGCGCGTCTGGGGGAACGCGATCCACAGCTAGTACGCCGTCAGTTTGGACGCGCGGGGGTTACACTTGCCGTTCTCGCATGCGGCGATGACCCACGCGCGCTGCATGTGACGTCTGCGCCCGAGCGTATCGCTGTGCGGCGCCGGTTTTCGTCCGCCGCTACCGCTGATCAGGCGTTTGCCGCCGCGCCAGCCCTTGCCGAGCGCCTTGCCCAGCGGCTCGATGCGCGGAGCAAGCAGGGACGGTCGCTACAGGTGCGCATCTTCTGGGACTCTGGCGCAGAGGTTCAGACGATGCGGCGGTTCGCGCGCCCGCTCCATCAGCCCAGCGAACTGGCGCAGGCGGCGCATGCCCTGCTGGCGGCGCATCTGACGCCTCTCTCTGACTCCGCGTCTCATGCGCTCGTGACCTCATTGACGCTGACGCTTGGCGACCTCTCCATTCGCCTGTCTGCGCGGCCTGTGGAGCTGCTCCCGCTTGCCCGCGCCTCCGTCGAGCGCTCGCCGGCGCGGGAACGCATCGAGCGTCTGACGTTGGAGGTGGCGGAACCGCTGGCGCGGCGCTATGGCTCTCCTGCGCTCTATCGGCTCGACGCCTGCCAGCCCGACGCGATTCTGCCCGAAGATCGGCTACGACTCATCAGCCTGAACAGCGCGAGCGGCGATCAGCGCATCCACTCGCGTCCAGCGCAGCGCCCACGCGCTGCGGATAAGGCGCTGGAAACGCTCCAGGCGATTCCGCCGCAGCCGCATTGGTGGTAGGGAGAGGAGGGTACGCCTATGGCGCATCGCTATAGCGAGATGATCTTGACCCAGCGCGCAACGCGTGCATCCGGCGCCGGGCTATCTGGCGCGCCTGCCGCCTTCAAGTGGCGCGGCGTCTGGTATCAGGTAGATGAGACGCTGGCAACCTGGCGGCTGCGCGACCGTTGGTGGGCGGCTCCGTTCGCCGATGTGGCGAATGTCGGGGGTGGCTTTGGCGCGCCTATCGCCGATGCGCTGCCACCAACGGAGCGCACCTACTACCGCGTGCTGTGTCGCGACCCCGAGGGCGAGCAGGTCTTCGACCTCTACTATGACGCGGCTAACGGTCAGTGGACACTCGACCGCGCGCATGATTAGGCGACGGCGCTCCTATGACAACACATCCAGATGTGTCGCCAACGCACAGCGGCTATGTCGAACTCCACTGCGCCAGCGTGTTCAGCTTTCTGCGGGCTGGCTCGTCGATTGAGGCGCTGGTGGCGCGAGCGTCTGCCTTGGGCATGCCAGCGCTCGCCCTCACCGACCGCATGACGCTGGCGGGTGTTGTGCGCTTCCAGGCAGCGTGCGCCGAGGCTGGCGTCACGGGTATCGTCGGCGTAGAGCTAGTGGTCGCGCATAGCATCTTCGGCGCGAGCGAGCCCAGCGTCGTCGTTGCGCTGGCCGAGAATGCGATCGGCTATGCGCGCCTCTGCCAATTACTGACCGACGCAAATCTGGAGCAGCCTGAAGCGCCGATCATCCCCTTCGCCGACCTCATCGCCGAGCCGGAAGGATTGATCGTGCTCACAGGCGGCGCTGATGGCCCAGTGGCGCGGGCGTTGCTGGCGGGCCGTCGCGCCGTCGCGGACGATCTCGCGCGGCGCTATCTTTGCGCCTTCGGGCCTGAGCGGCTGTTCATCGAGGTTCAGAGCCATCTTGAGCCGGAGAGTGTCAGGCTGGCGCAAGAACTGGCGGGGGTGGCCCAGCGGGTCGGCGCACGGCTGGCTCTGACGAATGGCGCCCGCTACGCTACAGGTGATGACTACGACCTCTATGATCTGCTGAGCTGCGTGCGGCTTGGTACCACGGTAGATCAGCCACACCGCGAGCGTCCACGCAACGATACTGAGGCGCTGACCACTGGCGCTGATCTGCGCGGGCGGCTGGCGATGTTTCCCTGGGTGGATGAAGCGCTGGCGACGAGCGGTGAGGTTGCGGCGCGCTGCATTGCCGATGGCGTGGGCTTGTTGCGTCCCACCTGTGTCGCGCCACGCGTCCCACTGCCTGCTGGGACGACACCACGCGTCCGGCTTGCCGACCTGTGCGCGCAGGGTCTCGCCACACGCTATACGCACGCGCCTGTCGCACTGGCGGAAGGCAGCCCACAGCGACGGCAATTGGCGCATGAACTGGAGGTCATCGGCGGTCTGGAACTGGAGGAGTTCTTCCTCTGCGTGCACGACATTGTCTCGGCTGGTCGGCGGCTCGGCATCCGTGTCAGCGGGCGTGGCAGCGCCGCGAATAGCTTGGTCGCCTATCTGCTGGGCATCACTGGAGTGGACCCCATCGCGCATGGGCTGCTCTTCGCGCGTTTTCTCACGCCCGAGCGGCGCGGCATGCCAGATATTGATATCGATGTGCAATCTGACCGGCGCGAGGAGTTGATTCGCTATGTCGAGCGGACCTATACCGAGCGGCATGCGGCGATGGTCGCCAATGTCATCACCTATCGCCCGCGCTCGGCCCTGCGCGACGCCGCCAAGGCGCTTGGCTTTCCGCTGCCACTAGTAGATCGCCTGACCAAGACGTTGCATCATCATGGCGGGCGGGCGGCGCTGTTCGCGGCTCAGGACGAGATGGCGCGCATCGTCGGCGCGTGGTGCAGCGCGCAAGGACAGGCGTCCACGCAAGCGTCGCAGTCTGCTCAACCCGCTCAGGCGGCACTGCTGGCGCGGCTGCCGCTGGCGCTCTCGCTCGCAGCGCGGCTGCTGGGACTACCGCGTCACCTCTCGCTGCACAATGGCGGCATGGTTCTCACCCGCGAGCCATTGGCGCAGACCTTGCCCGTACGTATCTCAGCTAATGGCGTGCGCGCGTTGGAAGTGGACAAAGACGACGTCGAGCGGCTGGGCCTCATCAAGTTTGATCTGCTCGGCTTGCGCACGCTCGGCGCGGTGGAGGAGGCGCTTGCTCTTATCGAGGAGACGACGGGCGACCGTGTGCCAATCGACCACCTGCCACTCGACGATAAACGCGCTTTCCAGCTGATTCGCGCTGGGCAGACGATGGCTGTCTTCCAGATCGAGAGTCCTGGGCAGTGGCATCTGCTGGCCCAGACCCAGCCGCAGACCTTCGATGATCTGATCGTGCAGACGGCGCTCTTCCGCCCGGGCCCGCTGCAAGCCAACATGGTGCATCCCTATGTAGAGCGGAGGCAGGCCCAGCAGGTATTCCAGCGCGATGCTGTACAGACGCCGTGGAAGGGCGCGCCCGCCGACGACTTCTGGACAGCGCACCCGACGCTTGGCCCCATCCTGCGTGAGAGCGAGGGCATTCTGCTGTTTCAGGAGCAGATTCTGGAGATCGCGCATCGCTTCGCTGGCCTCACCTACGCCGATGCGGATGGTTTCCGTCGCGCGATGAGCCATGCCCGCACGCCCGAGGAGATGGAGGCGATGCGTGGGCGCTTCGTCGGTGGCGCGGTGGCGCGCGGCGAGACGGAGGACGACGCGACGCGTGTGTTTGAATCGATCAGCAAGTTCGTTGGCTATGGGTTCTGCAAGAGTCACGCCGCCGAGTTCGCCCGCACGATCTACCAGACTGCCTGGCTCAAGGCGCACTATCCCGCGCACTACCTCGCCGCCTTCCTCTCGTCGCAGCCAGCGGGCTTCTTCCCGCCACATGTCGTTCTGGAGGAAGCCAAACTGCTCGGTATCCCCGCGTTGCCCGTGGACCTCATTCGCAGCGAAGATCGCTTCTCGGTTGAGCGTGTGGGGTCGGGCGCGCATGTTCGCTGGGCGATTCGCATTGGGCTGCGGCAGGTGGCGCAGGTGGGCGAAGACCTCGCTCGCATGATTCTCTGGGAGCGGCGTCAGCGTCCCTTTACCTCACTGGAAGATTTCTGCGCGCGGCTGCGTCCGCTGGGCCTCACCTGGTCTGCAGCGGAGGCGCTGATCCTCTGCGGCGCGCTCGACGGTCTCGCCCCGCGCATGGACCGTCGCCAGCGTCTGTGGCGGCTGCACGAGGTCTGGCCGTTGCTGGCGCCCGCGTCAGTCAGCAAGGCTGGTAAAGCGGCAAAGACTAGCGCCCGCGCTTGTCATGCTGAGCGTCCACAGCAGCTCTCGCTCGCCTGGGCAGTGGCGTTGGCGGCCTCTGATCCGGATGCCAGCGCACGACGGGGGGAGTCGCCCGCGCTGCCCGCATTGGGCGCCGCTGAACGAGCAGGCATAGACTATGCGCTGCTGGGGATGTCGGCTCGCGTTCACCCGATGCGCGCCGAGCGGCGTGAGTTGCGGCGGCGTGGTGTGCGCGCCATCGCGGAACTCGCGGAGGCTCCAGATCGGCGGATGGTTCGGGTGGCGGGCTGGGTCATCTCGGCCCAGCGTCCCCCGACGGCGCATGGGATGGGCTTCCTCGTGCTGGAGGACGAGACAGGTCGCCTGCCCGTCGCGCTACCACCCAGGTTAGCGACGGAGATGCACGCGCTGGCGCGCAGTGGCGAGCCGCTCATTGTCACAGGGCGGGTCGAACGCGTGCGGTGGTATCGCTCGCTGCTGGCGACACACATCGAGCGGAAGAGGTGAGTGGATCACGCTCCTTGTTCGTTGTCTCCACGATGCGGCGTCCGAGTCCAGAGGGCGCGCAGCTTTGACCACAGTTGTCGCATACCGCCTCGTGGCGGCCGCTGCGACATCGGAGGCCGCGCCGGACCGTATGGGTTCAAGCGTGTTTGAGCCTCCCGCTCAAATGTCCCCATGTCATTGAGACCGCCAGGGCGAAAATAACCCATGACATCTGTCCTTTTGTAGCGTCACTTGTTCGAGAGTAGTAAAAGAGGACTCGCTTGTCAGTGAAGTGTAGCATACTGGCGTAGAAATTTGCGCTGAACAAGCACTGCTGGCGACGCACATTGAGCGGATGGGCTGACAGGATCACTCGCGGCTAGGAAACCGATGCGCTCGTCTCATCTGAGGCGCGCTGTGGAGATTGCCGCGCAGCCAGCGCCCGCTCGCGCGCGACCCGCCGCAGCGCCGCGATGATGGACCATCCCCAGCCTAACGCGACGAGCGCCCATGCAGTGAACGCGATCCATGTGAGAGGCGCCCCAACCGGACGCAGGAAATCGAGTCCGGCGATGTGGCTGAGCAACTGCACAGCGGTAGCGTACATCCCCAGTGGGAAGACGATGCTCCAGAGGGCAGGCTGATAGCGCACGAGTTCATGCGACACCAGATATTTCCAGACACCGATGATCAGCAGCAGTGGAATCCACCAGGTGCCCCAGGCCCACATCATCACTGTGAAGCCTTCGATGTAGGGTCGCAGCGGCAAAAGGAACGCCGAGGGCGCGGGCGTTTGGAGCAGACGCACACCCGCCACCGTCGTGATTGCCATCGCTCCCATGTTGATCCAGTATGGGGGTGTCAGGTCGCTGGGATGCAGGCGCTGGAAGAAGAAGCGATACATGATGAAGGTGATGAAGATGAGGTACAGCAGCACGCCGAAGGTCCAGAACGCGTAGGACAGGAACTGCAGCGGAGCGCGCCACGCTGGGACTATTCCCGTCAGCAACACCCAGGTAATCGCAATCGACTCCGTCGCGACGATTGCGATGAGCCATGAGCCGTTGACAGAACGCTCGATGGGCTGCTGATTCGAGAAGAGCAGCATAGAGAATGTCCAGTAGGTCAACAAGAGCCAGACGAGGACTGCCGCGACCGTGAGGATAGCGGGCACAACCGTGCCGCCGCCCAACGCGAACCGCGTCGCCAGCACACCCAGCGCGGCCACGAAGGTAAAGTAGCCGAACGTCTTGCTGGGGTCGAGGGCGTCGGCCCAGACGGCTCCCCAAAAGCGCGCCACGCGAAAGATATAGACGCAGAGCAGCAGCGCCAAAAACACGCAGCCGACGACGAGCAACGCATTTGACAGCGCCCGCGCCCCACTGAGGAGCAAGGCGATGGATACGATGCCCGTCGCCATCACCGCCGCGAAGTATCCAGGATAGAGCGTGCGCACCCATTCAAGCCAGGTGTGTTTGACGCTCGGCATGACGCCCCGTCCTCTCTCTGCGCTACGCCTCCACCGGCTCTTCGCGCATCATTCGCGCACTACGGCTATTTGGCCGCCTTGCGGAAATGATCGGCGTTGAGTTGCGTATACTCCGACCACTCGGCGGGCACGGCGCTCTCCTCGAAAATCGCCGTCACTGGGCAGGCTGGTTCGCATGCGCCGCAGTCAATGCACTCATCCGGGTTGATGTACAGCTGGTCATACTGCTCATAATCAGCCTCGCCGGCAGCCGGATGGATGCAGTCCACTGGACAGACATCCACACAAGAGCCATCCTTCACCCCCACGCAAGGCTGGGTGATTACATAGGTCATAACAAGTCCTCGCAGTCTCATCGCGCACTTGCGTCGCGCTGGATTCGCCACTGGGATAGCTCGCCATTCGCAAACCATCCCACCATGTAGTGTGCCGCGCCGTCGTGTGCGCTGGCCGTGAGAAAAGTCGCACCGATCGCGCGCCACTGATCATCCGCCGAGTACGCGGCGACGCGGCCATTGCCAGACCACCAGTGCCACGAGCAGGCCGGCGCCGCTCAACGCCGCCAACACATCCAGGTCATGCGGGCGACCTGAGAGCAATTCGAGCAGCGCAGTTGTAATGAGCCAGAGTTGCACCAGCACGATGACTGCGACCAGATAGACTTGCCCTTGCACGATAGCTGTTCGCCCAGGGGCGCCCATGTCGTCTGGCCCAGGCATCGGTCCGCGCTTTCCCACTGGTGGGCGACGTGTCACGGGGTCCTCTGGATTGGCGCGAGGCGAATATGCCGCCGGATGTCGCAGCGCGGCATAGGTTGCGCCGCTGGGCTGCTTGGCGCCGAGCGCGTGCGCCGCCTCGGAGCTAGGTGTTGGCTCGCTCATCGCGCTACCTCCCGCACGGCATAGATCGTATCTCCCTGCACGGAGAGTTCGATGATCGGCAGCGGACGCGTCGGCGGACCTGCCAACACGTTTCCGGTGGCGACATCGAATAGCCCTTCGTGGCAAGGGCAAAACAGATGCTTGCCATCACCCTGATAGAGCACTGCGCACGACAAGTGCGTGCAGACATCACTATACGCGACCAGTCCCTTGTCCGGCAGATTGATCAGAATACCCTGTCCGAATTGATCGGGGAAGGTGAAGACTTTTGACTCGTTGACTGCCAGTTCGCCCGTTTTCGCTACGGCTACGATGTGGTCAGGCGTTGCCGATGTCACGTCCGCGATGTGGGCAATGGCATCGAGCGCGGCGGTCGCCACGAACAACGCGCCTGCGCCACCGACGAGGAACCGCAGCGTATCGCGACGTGTCACGACATCATCTTCGCGCCAGCGATACGGAAACTCACTCCGCCACTGAGGTTCGTTGCGCTCGTCATACGGTGAGGTATCACGCTGCGGGCGATTGGACGCCGCAGGTTGCGGGGCGCCTGGCGCGTTGCTATTGAGAATCGTCATCGCTATCTGCTCCCTCCGCTTAATGTGTCGGGCTAGGCTCAGGCTGCGGCATTGGTTCAGGAACGCGCGGCGCCCACGGTTCCGCTGGCGCCCGGCGAATAGGCACGCCAACGGAGGTCGCAGGCTGCCACGCCGTCGCGTTGCGCTGGGCGCTCGGCTCGGGAAGGCCGCTGCGTTTGCCCAGGCTCGCCTCTGCCGCGAGCGCCAGTAAGTCGAGCGAATCGTGTTCCTCGCTCATCACGACGTAGTTGCGCGTACGCACCGCCTGGGAGCCGAAATAGAAGACGTTGACTGGATGCGCTCCCTGTTCGCTGCGTCCCGCCGCCAGCCACTCTTCATACGTGCCATAGAAGATGGCTTGCGACGGACAGACAGTTGCGCACATGGGCCCTTTGTTCATGCTGGTGCGGTCGTAGCAGAGGTTGCATTTGCGCATGAACTCCTTCTGCTGATCCAGTTTAGGAACGCCAAACGGGCAGGCGTAGACGCAGTTCTCGCAGTGAATACAGCGTGACTCATCCGCCTGATGTACTACGCCATCAGGGCTGACGAGGATGGCCTGCGCCGGGCAGACCTGCGCGCACGGCGCCAACGGATCCTCGCAGTGCATGCACAGGGTGGGCGAACTGGCGACGGTATCGCCACGGTTGAGATAGTCGATGTACATCATGCTCTCGCCTTTGTGCGAGTCGCATTCTCGACACGCGGCGACACATGAGCGGCACCCGATACACCGGGATGGATCGAGGAAGATGCGCTTCACGGGCATGATGCCTATCCTTTACGATGAACTGCCTGCTGGCTTGACTTACTGGAATGTCGGTTTCGGCTGGGCGCTGGCGCTGGGAAATTCACGCCTCCGTTTGCGCGCCACCTCGAGCAGCGCGGGGTCAACCTCGGCGGCCCACTCCGGCGGCTCGGTCGCCAGGCTCAACTCAGCGGCGCAGACCTTATACTCTGGAATCTTATTCATCGGCTCCAGCACAGGATTCGTCAGGATGTTCGCCGCCTGTGTATGGCCGTAGTGATAGGGCACAAAGATGGTGTCTGGGCGAATCGAGCGCACGACCAGCGCGGGCGCCGTCATCTCGCCGCGCCGTGTTCGCACGGTCACCCAGTCGTTATCCTTGATGCCGAGTCGCTCCGCCTGCGCTTGATGCACCTCCACCCACGGATAGGGCGCCTGTTCGCGCAGGAACGGAGTGCGCCGTGTCTGGTTGCCCGACAGATAGTGGTAGATGACGCGCCCGGTCGTGAGGATGAGCGGATACTCCTCGTCTGGCTCCTCGGCGGGCGGGATGTACATGATGGGATTGAATCGCGCCTTGCCGTCGGGGAAGCCAAAACGCTCCTCGTAGAGCCGCGGAGTGCCGCTGTGCTCGTCATCTGGACACGGCCAGAAGACGCCGTTTTGCGCGTTGATCTTCTCGTAGGTGATGCCAAAATAGTCGGACTTGGCCCCCTTGGTGCACACCCGCAGTTCGTTGAAGATGTCGCGTGGGCCAGTGAACTGGAAGTATTGGCCCTTGCCCAACCGCGCCGCAAGATCGCAGATAATCTCCCAATCGCGTCGCGCCTCGCCTGGTGGGTCCACCGCGCGATTGTACTTGATCACGCGCCCCTCGAGGCTGGTGGTCGTACCTTCTTCTTCGGCCCAGACATTGCCGGGCAGCACGATGTCAGCGAGTTCGGCCGTTTCCGAGAGGAAGAAATCGTCTACGACGAAGAGGTCGAGTCCGCGCAGCGCACGCTCTACTGTGTGCTGATCGGGCAGCGACACCATTGGATTCGAGCAGATCATAAATGTTGCGCGAATGTCTCCGCGCAACATCGCGGGAATCATCAGCGTCGCAGCTAGGCCAGCGTGCGGAAGATCTTTCTCCTCGATGCCCCAGACCGAGGCAATGTACTCGCGGTCCTCCTGCTTCTCGATCTCGCGGCAACCTGGCAATTGCGACGCCTTCTGCCCGACCTCGCGTCCACCCTGACCATTCCCCTGCCCGGTGAGGGTCATGTATCCGGCGCCGGGTCGGCCAAAGTTGCCGGTAGCGAGCGCCAGATTGGCGCAGGCGACACCGTTATCCACGCCCTTGCTCTGATGCTCCAGGCCGCGCGCGGTGTAGATCATTGCGGCTGCCGCACGTCCGTAGAGGCGCGCCGCCTGAATGATCGAGTCGGCGCTGACGCCACAGATGTCGGCGACCAACTCCGGCGGATATTGCTCCGCGAGTGCGCGGGTTTCCGCCCAGCCGTTTGTGCGCTCGCTGATGAACTTGTCGTCAACGAGCCCCTCACGAATGACGACATTCAGCATGGCGTTGAGCAGGGCGGAATCGGTTCCGGGGCGCAAGGGAAGATAGAGATCAGCGGTGCGCGCAATCGGCGTCTGGCGCGGGTCTGCGACGATGAGCTTGCAGCCGCGGTCGCGCGCCTGCCAGAGATAGCTGGTGATGATGGGGAAACATTCGCCGACATTCGCGCCGACGACGAATATCACGTCCGCATGCTGCATATCGGTGATCGGATTGGCGGCGCGGTCCAGGCCGAGCGAGCGTTCATTCGCGCCCGTCGCCGACGACATGCAGAGTCGTCCGTTGTAGTCGATATTCTTCGTGCCAACGGCGACGCGGGCGAACTTCCCCATTAGGTAGCACATCTCGTTCGTCATTGACGAGCCGCTGTAGATCGCTACCGAATCAGCGCCATGCTCGGCCTGAATCTCGCGGAACCGGCGCGCGATGAACCCGAGCGTCTCGTCCCAGGTTGCGCGTTCGAGCGGGCTGTTCTTGCCGTGTCGTCGCATCAGGGGATGGGTCAGCCGGTCAGGGTGATTGACGGTCTGGTAGGCAGTTGTCCCTTTGGGACAAAGCATGCCATGGTTGAGCGGAAAATCCTCACGCGGCTCGACGCCGACAACCTTGCCGTTAGCGACCTTCAAATACATGCCGCACTGTACACCACAGTAGCAGCAGTGGGTCGGCACATAGCGATCGATCGGTTCTTCGGAGTTCCAATCCGAGGGATGAGGGCGACCGCGATGGAAGTCGTAGGTGTCGCGCTGTTGTACGTGAAAGAGCTTTTTATCGACGGTCATATGGTACCCCTCAAGCATGCTCAGGAAGTCGGTAGTGTCGGTCCGTTCCGCTACAGGAATCGATTGCCACCAGCGCCGAGCGCGCCAAGCGTAGCCTCAGCACGCATGACACGTTTGCACTCGGGGCAGAAATCTTGCCACCATGTGACGCTCGTCGGCAACTTTGCCTCGGGCAACCGCGCGAATTCCGCCGGCCCCATGGTTGGCGGCGGCACACAGTAATCCTCACCGACCGCGTGTAATGTCTGCTTCAAGTCGGCGATGAATCGCGCTGGCAGGAAGGGCGAGCCGCAGCGTGGGCACGTATGTTTCTCTTCGTCCGCGCCCGTGCGCCAGTAGAGTTCGATGCCTACTGTGGCTGGCCGCTCGATGATGTGGAAGAACTTGCCGAATGGCAGCGAGATCAGCCACAACACGACAATCGCCTCATGCGTCAGTGAGATATAGGTGTAGTACGCGCCGTGGAACCATGAGCTATCGGCTGTAAGCGCAAGTCCACTGATTACGATCGCCATCAGCAGCGCCAACGGCACGATGTCGAAGCGGAACCGCTGAATCGCAATGGCGGCGAGATCGTGGAAGCGACGATGGAAGGCCATGACGAGCCCGACGAACAGCAACAACGCTGTCAGGTCGAGCGCGTGGAACAAGACCCACGCGAACACTGAGTCTGGCGGGAACGAGATAGCAGGAAAACCGACGATCCAGACACTGTACGTCTGCGGGCGCGTGCTGGGCTGGGTGAATCGCAGCCACCCGAATGTCAGCGGGAAGGTGATGGCGCAGGAAAGCACGACTCCCCAGAAGATGCACTGGTGCATCACCCAGCGGTAGATCGACCGCTTGCGGATGAACCGCTGGAGAAAGAGGTCGAGGATGGAGCGTGGTATCAGGCTGGTGTAGTGCCGGAAGCGCTCAAACGAGAGGAACAACTGCCAACTTCGCCAGAAGTAGCGACCTGTCGGTGGGCGCATCAGCCAGAACGTGTATTTGTAGGTTACCGCGGCCACGCAGAAGATGGTCGCCACCGCATAGCCAATCAGTGCGGAGTCGAACCAGTGGAAGCCGCGCGAGCCAAGGGCTATTAGGATGGTAAGGCCGAGGCCAGCAGCTAGCCCGAGGACGATCGCTCGCGTCTGTTCGCTCCAGCGGGTGGTGTCTCTCGGAGCCGAAACAAGCGGTGAGACTGTTGGCGTGTCGCCGCTCGTTTCCAGTGACTTGCCATCGCGAGCCATTGACCACTCCTTTCGAGGACGCTCTCACGACACCACGCTGGTTCAAGAGAGATGTGTCACACTACGAGTATATGTCACGCGCGTGGCCATTCTTCAAGGTTTCCAGCGGGTCAAGGCCACGATTCGACGATTCAGGGTAGGTCATCCCGCACATCAGGCGCCGCGACTTTTGTCACACCGACGCGGTTTGGTTGTGCAGGCACGGGAAGGCCCCCCGACAAGGATGTCGGAAGGCCAGCCCACCAGTCATAGGCGCGTACTCTACGCAGGTTGGTGTGCGCGTCGTGCGCGCAACATCCCGAGGAATGTGCCGAGAGCGCTCATCACGACCCCGGGCAGCAGGATGTACAGCGCGAACCCCAGGGATACAAATATTATAGTCCCTCCACCACTCGTGCCGGAAAGTATCAGCGCGGTAGCGCCTGCATACGCGATCACCGTCACCAGAAAGCCCAACCAGGAGCGCAGCAGCCACCCAGCGAGCAGACAGGTCAGCGAGAGCGCGATGGCAAATGCGACGCCGGGCATCAACTCGAATGCGCGTGCCGTCGGATCCTGCATGCCCAGCAATCCTGGGAGATTGCCGAGTTGTGGCGCCAGGAGACCGGCAGCGGCTACCGAGAACAGGGCCGCAATCCAGCGACTTGTGTTGACTTCACGCGGCGAGAGCGTGCGCGCCTGACCAAACGTCAGACCTGCCACCCTCCCTAGCCCGATGCCCGCGAAAGCCAGGAGGATCAGCGGCGCCAGATCAACCAGGGCGAAGAAGGCAAGCGCGATCAGGACGGCGGTGATGCCCTTTTGCCCTTCGATCTCCCCGTTGGGCAAGAAGATAGCCAGCGCTATGCTAGCCACGACGCCACCAGCGATCATGGCGCCGGCCAGCGCGACGCCTGCTCGCCAGTTGGTGAGCACGACTCCAGCCGCTAGCGCAAGCGCGACCGCGACCACGAATGCCACGCTATGGCTGAACATGAACATGCCACTGAGCGACCACAGGACAATGGCGCTGAGGGCGGCCAATCCGAGGCCCAGCGCCCAACGCCCGCCGGGCGGCATACGCTGGATGCGCGCCACTATGCCGCCACGAGGTGGGATTGGCGGCGGCTCAAGCGGTGGTTCCATCGGTCTCGTCGAGACAACGCCGTTGTTGGTAGGTACGAACTGAGTGGACATGGAAACGACTCGTTTCCCTCAAAGGGCCGTTCGCGCCAACCCGAGCGGTCCACTACGCCATTCTCATCATGTAGCAGAGAAGCCATCGGCTAGTCACAGATGCTGACCTACACAGCACAGGGGCATCACAAGTTGTTTAATACAGCGTGGTTTGGAGCGTGGGCGGCGCGAGAGGTTGACATGTTGACAGCAGCCTGAGGAAAAGGCGCACATGGTGTGGCTGCAGCAAACAGCGAAATCCGGATAAACGGCGAGGGAGTCGAAGTGGGTTTATTCTCACGATGGTGAGGATGAGGGGCACAGTAGCGCTGTGACTCGTGTTGAGACAACTGTGATTGCCCACGAAGCGATGAGGATTGGTAGCGGCGGTTGGAATTGAACCAACGACACGGGGCTTATGAGTCCCCTGCTCTACCACTGAGCTACGCCGCCAAATGAGTGAAGGCCAACTGGCCTAAAGATGCCCTCACACATGTTGAGGTGTGAGGGCATGGTAGCGGGGGCCGGATTCGAACCGACGACCTCCGGGTTATGAGCCCGACGAGCTAACCACTGCTCTACCCCGCGTCGCAAAGAGAATACTATCGCATCGGGCCGGATTTGTCAAGCATTGAACACTAGCAAGGACAACTGACCTACCGACCTCTGAAGGATCATTGGATAGATAGGGAACCAGTCGGCGCTGCCTCGCGTCCTAACAACAGGCGCTTCGTGTGCGGCGATTCCCGTACCGGGAACATGATGGTCGCTTCAGCGCCGCAAGGTGACGATTAGGAGGAGCAGGGTGAGGACACACAGTACTTCTTCGGTTCCGATGCGCGGCAAAGGCCGTGCGCCGTCGGCAGGTATTCTCCTGGCGTTGTTTGGTGGGCTGGCGCTCCTCGCGGGCTGCGGGGCTAGCGCAGGCACATACACGAACTCAACGCTTTCTTCATCAAACCTTCACTCGTCGGCTGGCTCCGCGAGCAGTGGCGCCACGACAGGAGGCGCCACTGGATCCTCCAGCCAACCGCAGACCGCACAGCCTACCAGTCAATATCTCATCAAGTCCCTCAATATCAGCATGGCGATGCCCGACACGCGCGCCACGGCCAAAGAGCTGCAAGCGTGGATTGCCAACGCTGACCCGCGCTCACAATCCGCTGGAGCCAGCTACAGCCAGGACGGCGACGCCTACGACGTGACGTTGCGGTTCACTGTGCAGGCGAGCCTGTATGACCAGATCGAGTCCTATCTGCGCGACTATGCCGGGCAGCACAAAGGCAAATTGATCACCCTGCAGGAAACCGTGCAGGATGTCACCAACGACTACATAGATACGCAAACACAGTTGAGCAACCTGCAGGCGGAAGAGAAGCGGCTCGAAACGTTGATGGGCCAGGCCCAGTCGCTCAATGACCTGCTGACCATCGAGCAGCGTATCAGCGATGTGCGCGGGCAGATTCAGCAGATCAACGCGCATTTGAGCCAGCTCAGCGGTCAGACAACGTACTATTCCATACAGATTCAGTTGACGCCGCTCTCGACCTATGTGTCGCCCGCTCCGGTCGCGTGGGATCCAGGTGGGGTCTTCCATGACGCGCTAGCGTCGGCCAAAGGCTTTGGCGAGGGCTTGCTGACCTTACTGATCTGGCTGGCGGTCTATGCGATCTACATCATCCCGCTCGGCGTCATCGTCTGGCTGGTAATGCGCTACCGGCGACAGCGCGCGGCGCGGCTGGCTGCGCCAGCATCTCGCGTCGCCCCACCACCAGCCTAGACACGTCTGAAAACGCTACGCCCGCGGCTGGCGCAGAAGCTCCTCGGCTTCTCCCAGCCGTTCGGCGGTGATTCCCAGCGGATCGAGCAACACCGCTGACATATGCATACGCTCGGCGTTGACCTGCAGCACGTTGGCGTATTGTCGCATGGGTGGAATCTGCGCGGCGCACATCCGCAGGAGCGCGATGGCTTTCTCCCGGCTGCCGCTCATCCACATGGGATCGCCCATGAGATCGAAGACGTCGTCCTGTTCTTTGCGCTGCGCTGATGCGTCTGCGCCTTGTGGCCGCGCTCCCGCCTCGGTCAGAAATGTCTCAAGTTCGCCGCGCGCCACTGACAGCAGGCTCGACAACTCCGCCAGCACCCGCGCCTCTTGCATTGCGCGGCCCATTAGCCACCATTCCTGATCTGTCAGCGCCTCTTCAACTTCACACAGTCGTTTTAGCAACGTATCGGCGCGAACGGCGAGTTCCCTCGTCGCCGCCTGGTCGGGCGAGGGCCCCCTGCCGAACTGTCCCGCCGCCGGGTCGCTCATCTGCTCACCCGCTTGCCCTTGTAGTTGACCGCTACTTTGACTCTTCATACGTGGGGTCGTTTGATCGTTGGATGGTCCCGTTGACTTCACCGCGCTGCCATATGAAGTGAACCATTGCGATTGCATGTCGACAACAAACGCCTTCCCACGCTGATGCGCGAACCCCGAGAACACGGCAATCGACTGCTGCGAATGCTTCCTTCACAATAGCGATTTCTTGACCTTCCGTCAAGCATCTGACGACCGATTGGCCTCCCGACGAATGCAAGTGAATATCCCGCTTTCAAACGGAGCTAGTCAGCCTTTAGGCGACGATTGACAGAAGGAGAGAGTCCGTGTTACGGTTAGTGAACAATCGTTTGTTCATTCCGGAATTCGCGCGTTTTTCGCCGCGCCTACATGCGCTAGTCACTCGTGACACAAGCCAGGTCGGAGGTGTGCAGCATGATCGAGCCGGATTTCATCGTTGTTGGCGCCGGACACAACAGCCTCATTACCGCCGCCTACCTTGCGCGTGAAGGTCTGCGTGTCGAGGTCATCGAGGGACATGGCCGCATCGGCGGAGACACGATTACCGAAGAGTTGACCCTGCCTGGCTTTCACCATGATTCCTGCTCCAGCGCCCACGTGTTGATTCAATCCAATCCTTTGCTGCGCGAAAACGAGCTGAACCTCGACCACTATGGCCTGGAGTATCTATTTCCTGACCCTGTGCTGGTCATCCCATTTCCAGACGGCGAGAGCATTACCATGCGGCGCGATAAAGAGGCCACCGCGGCTGAGTTCGCACGCTTCTCAGCTCGTGATGCGCGCGCATACCTCGAACTGCTGGGGGATTGGGAGACAGTGAAAGCGACGGTCAATCGCGGGAATCAGCAAGCGCCTGTTCGTCCAAGTGAGGCGTTGGCCGCGCTGGAAGCGACGCCAAAGGGCCTGGAGATGGCCCGCGTGCGGATGTCGTCGGCGGTTGAGGTGGTCTGCGAGCGCTTCGAGAATCCGCATGTGCGGGCGTTTCTGCTCTGGATGGCGATGATGACCGCTCAGCCCATCGATCGCCCGTACACTGGCTTCCTGCCATTCTCGCTCACCGCTGGTCGGCAAGCGTACAGTTGGACGACGCCGCGTGGTGGCTCTGGAATGCTGCCGCAGGCGCTGGCCGCGCTCATCACCGAGCACGGGGGAACGATCGAGACAGGCGCCTGGGTTGATCGCATCTTAGTGGAAGA
>DASVZC010000040.1:0-7654 GCA_036391835.1 Ktedonobacterales bacterium
CGGGCAGCGTGGTGTGAAGCTCTCTGGCGGGCAAAAGCAACGGCTGAGCATTGCGCGAGTCTTCCTCAAGAATCCCGCCGTGATCATCTTTGACGAAGCTACCAGTGCGCTGGACAATGAGAGCGAGAAGGCTGTGCAGAACTCCCTGGAGGAGCTTGCCGCCAATCGCACGACGCTGGTCATCGCGCATCGCCTGTCGACGATTCGCAACGCTCAGCGTATCGTGGTGGTGTCTGAGAGGGGGATCGCCGAGCAGGGCTCGCACGCGGAGTTGCTCGCCTTGAATGGTGTCTACGCGAACCTGTACAACATGCAGTCGAAGCTCTAAAACGACGCAGGCGGGCCGGTGATCTACCAGCCCGCCTGCGTCGTGTCTCGTCGTGTCTTGTCTTCAACGTTTCCTACAAGAGGTGGCGCTCGAAGAAGTTGGCGGTGAGTGAGTATCCGCGCAGCAGGTTCGTGCGGCGGGTGAAGCCGTGTCCTTCGTCGGGGAAGACGACGTACTCCACCTCATGTCCCTGCGATTTGAGCCTCTCGACCATCTGATCGGAC
Source organism: Ktedonobacterales bacterium (assembly GCA_036391835.1). Classification (GTDB taxonomy): domain Bacteria; phylum Chloroflexota; class Ktedonobacteria; order Ktedonobacterales; family JADMIN01; genus JAKAIY01. The sequence goes on from DASVZC010000040.1 coordinate 553, forward strand.
TCAGCCTTGACCACGCGCGGGTCATTCGCACCCTGGAGCACCAGCAGCGGGGCGCGAATCTGGTCGACGTAGGTGATCGGCGAGCGCTCGCGGAGGAGGTCGGCGTCCGCTTCGGGGTCACCCACCCACGCGGCCATCATGCGGCGCCAGGTCGGAGGCACACTGCGCACGAAGGTCAGCAGGTTGCTTGGCCCGACGATATCGACCGCAGCGGCCCAGTAGTCGGGAAGACGGGTCACAGCGGAGAGTGTCGCGAAGCCGCCAAAGCTACCGCCATAGATGCCCAGTTTGCGTGGATTGACCCAGGAGAGTGCGCGCGCATACTCCGCGGTCGCCTGGATGTCTTTCAGTTCCGCGCCGCCCCAATCGCGGTGAATGAGCTTCTGATAGGCTTTCCCGTAGCCAGTGCTGCCGCGAATATTGGGCGCCAGCACGCCGATGCCACGCGAGAGCAAGAACTGGTAGAGCGCTCGATACTCCACCCGCTCCTGCGCTTCCGGTCCGCCGTGAATGGAGATGACCACTGGCGCAGGGTGGCTCTCAGATGCGCCACGCGGGCGATAGAGCCAGGCGGGAATCTCCCGGCCATCGAAGGTTCGATAGCGCACCAGTTCTGGCGCGATTAGGTCGGCTGGCGCAAGGCCGCCGAGCATTCCATACGTCAAGCGACGCAGGTGCGGCGTGCTGACGGAGCCGATGGCCCCAAGCGACAACACATAGACCTCCGCCGGAGCCGTCGCCGAGTTGATGCGCAAGGCCAGCGTCTTGCCATCGGGCGAGAGTTTCATGTACTCGATGACGCCGATGGGCAGGCCAGACACTCGTAACGATGCCTGATCGTTGTCGCGCACGTGCAGTTGGCTGCGGCCACTTTCGTTCAAGGTCCAGAGCAGGCGACGACCATCAGCGCTGAGCGACAACTGCTCGACATCCCACTCGGGCTTGAGCACCCACTCGACGCTATCAGTTGCCAGCAGATAGCGCGCGATACCTTTGAATTGCGTGCCACGATCAGTGATCAGGTACAGGCCCGAGCTATCGGGCAGCCAGGGTCCGGGCGCCAGGTAGCACTCATCCTCGTGGGGCAGCAGTTCGCGCGCCTCGCCGGTCGCCGCCTCCAGCAGCCACATGTGCATGTCGGTGTTGCTGCGGATGTCCATCACCGTCACGAAGCGTCCGTCAGGCGACCAGTTGATGGCGACGTTGAAGTGGCCGTTCGCCAGCACACGCCGCGTCTCGCCCGTTTGCATATCGCGAATCAACACATCGCTGTCAGTCGAGGTGCGGTCGTTGCCAGAGTAGACGAGATAGCGCCCATCGGGCGATAGCCCCTCCTCGGAGAGTTCATACTGCGCATCGGGCCGATTCGTGAGGTAGCGCGCCGCGCCGCCCTGCGCTGACACGCTGAACAACTCGTACTGCTCACCACCCGCATGGTCAGCCGAGCCGATGATCTCGCCCGACGTCGTCCAGATCAGAGAGCGGACGGACTCTTCTTCAAAGGTCGTAATCTGCGATGGCCAGCCGCCATTGACTCCCTGTCGCCAGATATTGAACTGCCCTGACGTATTGGCGATGTACGCGACTTGCGTCTGGTCTGGCGACAATGCGATTGGGCCAAAATGGTTGCGAACGGCATAGTAGCGCGCGAAATCGGCGTCGCGGCCGCGGTCACGCGCGGCTGGCTCAGGCGCTGGGCTTGCCTCTTGCAGGGGGGATGTTGTCGCGACGGGCGGCGTTGGCTGCGCCGTCTCCGCGTGCTCACGCGAATGAGCATTGTCACTCGAATTGTCGTGTGGTGTGGGCTGCTGTGTGTTCATGTTATCCTCGGCCGGTGGCTCCTCCAGTTTTCCGGTCACAGGGACAGGGCTGGCCACAGGCATTACTTCATCGACAGCATCTGGGACTGTCGCTGGAGTAATCGCAAGTGGCTCACCAACGGACGGGTCTTCCACTGAGACGACAATGAATGTTTCAGTGACTTTGGGCGCAGACTCCTCATTGTGTGGCAATGCGGGCGCTTCGCCATGGTCTGCCGCACTGATGTCGCTGATGTCGCTGACGTCGCTACTATCATGGGGCGGGTAGGTTGCGTCGAGGTCGAAGTCGTCAGCGAGAAGCTGGCTCTCTGAAAGCGGCGCCGTGATGGACGCAGCGCGCCGCAGCGGCGGCTCAGACGTGAAGGCTTCGGTGGCGCTCGATGCTCCATTTGACATCGCCCCCGCGAATACGCGGTCCGTCTGAATGTCTCCCGCTGTCGGTGGGGTTCCAGATGTGTCGTCTGTCACCGGACTGATCCCTCCCTATCCATCGACGTGGCGTTTTGCTCATGTCGCCGTTCTAGATCACATAGTGCTGATGTGATGGTGTTCTCTATTGTACGCCATCACCCCAACTGTGACCCCTTGAATGTCACAGGAATGTGACGTGATAGCCATGAACGCGCCAGCCAGAAACTATCGGCATTGCGGCGTCGTATATAGGCTAGACTGTACCATTGCTCGGATACCAGCGTCAGTCGCATTCTGGCCCTCAGGATGCATACTAGATGCATACTAATAGAGGGTTCATAGACGGTTCACGATATGATGAAGCATTCTTGCGCCGCTCGATGAGGAATTAGGAGATACAAATGAGGACAGTCTGGCGCGTCGCCGCATGGCGTCGTGTGCTCGGCGGACTCTGCGCGCTTGGGCTGCTCTGCGTTTCGCTGACGGCATGTTCCGCGCATCTGATTGGCCCCCCCGTTACCCTGGCGAATGCGCCTGCCCATGGCATCAATGTTCCAGCGGAGATCCGGCATGGCGATCGGGGCTCGACGCTGGCGGTTGTCGAGGCGTTCATTCACGGCAAAGGCCCCTATCCGATGGCAGTGGATACGGGCGCCAGTCTCTCGCTGATCGATAGCTCGCTGGCGCAGAAGCTTGGCTTGCCAAGCGCTGGCGCGCCGGAAGACATCACTGGCATCGGCGGGTCGCAGCGTGTCACGCCAGTCAAGATCGACAGTTGGTCATTGGGGCAGGCGAAGTTGCCAACTATGAATATCGCCAGCACACCGCTCCCCGATGTGCGACGTTCGGCGGGTGTGTATGGGTTGCTTGGCTCTGACCTGTGGGATCACTTCGGCGCCATCACCATTGACTACAGCGACAGCCAGATTACGATCTATCAACTGACGGGTGGCGCGAGTAGTCATAGAGATATTCCCAGCCTCGCAGCGTAACCCGCGCATGTGCCGAATTCCACCTATAGTGCTCCCATGTTACAATGCTCGCAGGTTGCCTGTAGCACAGGCAGCGTGCCTCCGACGGCGCGCGACTTCGGGTTTGGAGATGGGAGCGGAAGCACATGGCGCAGAAACAGAAGTCTGCCCCACCGAAACCAGGCGGGGGCGCCAGTGTGACACCACCGACGGCGTCGAGCAAACGTCGTAGCGGTTCGGGCGCGATGCGAGCGACGATTACGATCTTTGCGCTGTTCTGCATCCTGGGCGCTGTGCCAACCGCACTGGGTGGCGAGGCATTTGGTGTGTGGCGGCTGCCCTCGTCGGGCGTGTCGATTGACTCGCTTCCCTGGACGATGTCCTACGATGCGCCACTTGCCAAGACCACACCAATGGTCGCCAACACCACGCTGCATGTCGCGACGACGCCGGGCGGCGCGACGAATGAAGCCACCCTCGAGCCAGGTTTTGCGGTGAAGGTGTCGCGCTACGCCACTGTGGCTGGTGTGCGGTGGTCGCAGATTACCTGGGGCGGGCCGACTCGCGCTTCGGGAGGTACCGGCTGGACGCTCGCCGCGGGGCTGATCGCCATCAGCGGCGCCACACAGGCGCGCGACATTGGCGACCTCGGCGCGCTTTCGCCATCCTTCGGCCAGGCTACGAGCGCATTCGCTCCCGGGTTCACATCCGCCCTCTACTTCCCATCGACTGGCGCGAGTTACCACACCTCAGACATCGAACAGGAGCAGCCGCTGGGCTCACAGGCGATTCCGCTTGTGCTGGCCGCGCTCTATGCGAAGGGCATTGTCGCATCGCAACCCAACGCTGCGAGCGGGCCACCACCAATCGCGCACGACCTCGTCAACGGCAACCCGCAGGCGCTGACTTTCGACTATGCGCTGGTGGGTAACGCTTCAGGGATGACGGGCTTCTTGTCCGGGCATCACATTCAGGGTTTCCAGTGGGTCGCCGATAAGCCATTGGAATCGCAGGGGAGCGTCCGCAGCCTCTCGTTGTTCTATGCCGCGCTGCTGGATGGTTCGCTGGTCAACGCGCACGATCAGGCGGAGATGCTGTCGTTGCTGGCGGGGGCGAATAGCAGCGAGACGGTAGCGCCGCAGAGCATCGTCGGAACGGGCGTGCTGGTCGTGACATCAGACACGTCCGCTGGAAGCGTCATGATGACTGTCGCAGGTGTTCTCTCGCCCGCGAATGGCGCGCAGGCCGTGGTGGTCGCCAGTTTCCACGGGGCGACGGCAGCGGCAGCGCAGCAAGAGGCGCAAACCTATTTCAGCAAGCTCATCCCAATTGTTCATGGGTGATGGCCGCGATGTGGCTACGGCACGATGGTCCAGTCTTCTGAGAGCTTGTAAGGGAGCAGGCGGATGCTCAGAAAGCGTCCGTTGTGGTAGTTGACCTCGCCTGATGGGACGAGCGGCTCGTAGCGGTTCTCGATCTGCACGATGCGCCGCGCCGTCAGATTGAAGAGCACTACGCCTGTACGCACTGGACGCAAACTGGCCTCGCGTGTGATGGGGTCCAGCACACGGAAGACGGGCGCCTTGTTTGGCTCCAGTTGCTCTAGCTGGGTATGGATGTCGCTGAGTTCACTGGGTGTGTTGTGCTCATCAAAGACGGACAGTCCATTGACGACGGTGTCGCGCAGTGCGCGGTCATAGCGCTGCGAGGCGTCGAGCAGTTCGCGCAGCGTCGTGGGATTGTGTGAGCATGCGGCCGTCAATGCGACGACTGCTGAGGCATGTGTGATGAAGCTGACCGTTCCCTCTGGATCCACCACAGTGAGCCTGATCTCGTCTATGCGTTGCGCATCCATTGTGTGTGCTGACCCCCTGCGTCTGGTGGGGCTTAGATGTGCGATGCGGGCTGACGGACGCGCCCCTGTCGTCCGTCAGCCCGCGTAGGTCAATGGGTTCTGCGCCAGACTAACTGGCGGGAGTTGTCGTCTGTAGTTTCGTCATCGCAGTGGCGATGGTCGTCGTCAGATCGGCCCGCGCTGCCTGCCGCGCCACGCGAATGGCGTTCTTGATGGCCTTCGATTTCGAGCTACCGTGCGAGATGATGCTGACGCCATTGACACCGAGAATCGGAATGCCACCGTACTCCTGGTAGTCAAGCTGCTTGCGTACGCGATCAAATGCCGGTTTCGCCAGCGCCGCGCCGATGGTCGTCAATGGCCGCGAGGTAAGCTCTTTCTTGATCGTATCGAGCAACATCTTGCTCAGGCCCTCAGCGGACTTCAGCACGACGTTCCCGACGAAGCCGTCGCAGACGACGACATCTACCCCGCCAGCATTGATGTCGCGACCCTCGACGTTGCCAATGAAATTGAGGCCGGTCGCGGCTGCAGCTGCTTTGATAAGTTGGTGCGCTTCCTGGGTGAGTTGGTCGCCCTTACTCTCCTCCTCGCCGTTGGAGAGCAGGCCCACGCGTGGATTCGCCTGCCCAAACACAGCAGACATATAGGCGGAGCCCATCAGCGCGAATTGCAGGAGCCACTGGGGCTTGCAGTCTGTGTTGGCGCCCATGTCGAGCACCATCACCTGCTTTCCGCCCGCCGCTGGCAGCACGCCGCCAAACGCGGGCCTGTCAATGCCCTTGATGCGGCGGTAGGTGAACATGGCGGCGGCCATCACGGCGCCGCTATTTCCGGCGGAGACGGCGCCGATCGCGCGGCCATCGCGTACGAGTTCGTGGCTCAGGGTAATACTGTTGCGGCGTTTGGAGCGCACAGCCTCGGCGGGATGTTCATCCATGCCAATGACTTCGTCCGTGTGGACGATTTCGAGGTCTAGCCCGGTGATGTCGTACTTGGCGAGTTCGGCTTTGAGGAGCGGCTCTGGCCCGACCAGCAGCACACCCATGTTGTACTCACCGGCTGCCTCGACGGCTCCTTTGACGGTCTCCACCGGAGCGAAGTCGCCGCCCATCGCATCGAGCGCTACCCGATTGCTTGCGTCAGCCTCGGGTGTGGAGGCCGCAGCGCCACTTCCCAATTCGTTCGAATCCGCCACGCCGCGATGCTCCTCTCAACCGCTTAGCGCGCCACGCACGATGCGCGACGGCTAGCCGATCACGCGCTTGATCAAGCTGGTCAGTTTGTCCAGGTCAAATGGTTTGGTGACGATCTCGACCACGCCAAGTTGGCGATACTTCTCTTGTTCCTGCACCGCCTCCAACATCGCCGTGACAACGATCACGGGAATGTTCTTGGTCTCGGGGTTGAGCTGCAAGATGCGGAGTTCGTCCTCGCCTTCGAGATAGGGCATGAGCAAGTCGAGCAGAATGAGGTCGGGCTTGTGCTGCATCACCGCATCATAGAAGCGAAGTGACTGGGTAACCTTGTAGGTCTCGTAGCCCTCAGTCTCGAGAGCCTGCTGCAAGAGTTCCGCGATCGATGTTTCGTCATCTGCGACGAGTATTTTCTTCATGTCGGCGCCCTTCAATCCCTTGCGTGTATCTTGAGCCACGCCTCCTGTACAGATGGTTGGATTGTCCACCACCACGCACAGATGGCGCCGCGCACACACGCTGGCGTCGCTCGCCCAGAATGAGACGGTGTCGCGGTGCGAGCGTTCTTCGCGCATTTTCGCAATATATGGGCATTGTACATCGGCTGCGCGCCCGACGTCTACGCGATAGGAATGGACGCCAAACCTGCCTCCACCCGCTGAATATCGCTAGCCAAGCGCTGCGCGCAACGCTTTGATTCCTTCCGCCGCGCCGCCTGTGGCGCCGTAGACCGATGACCCTGCCACCAGCACGTTGGCGCCCGCGTTGACGACTATTGGCGCTGTCTCGGCGCTGATACCGCCGTCCACCTCAAGGTCGCAGTTCGCGTTGTGTTGTTCGATCATCGCG
>DASVZC010000041.1:0-47446 GCA_036391835.1 Ktedonobacterales bacterium
AGAATTGAGGCGCCTACACCAATCGTGACGTTGTCACCGATCGTTGGGTGGCGCTTCACGCGACCATCGCCGCGATGTTTCCACCATCCCGTCGCGCCAAGCGTCACCTGATGGTAGAGCATGACATTGTCGCCAATCTCAGCCGTCTCGCCGATGACGACGCCCGCGCCGTGGTCTATGAAGAAGCGCTTGCCGATACGCGCGCCGGGGTGAATCTCAATGCCGCCTGTGATGATGCGCCCGATCTGCGAGATGAGGCGCGGCACGAACGGTATACCTGCAACATACAGGCGATGCGCGAGCCGGTGCAGCAACAGCGCATGTAGCCCCTGATACGTCAACGCCTCGAAGATATTGCGCGCGGCTGGGTCCTTCTCGAAGATGACATCAATATCGTCTGGCCAGCGCGTGCGCTGACGGGTGACAGTCGTAGGCGGCTGCGCGACGCCGGCCATGCCAGCAAGATCGGTCGTCTGCGGCGTTGGAGCATGCGGTGGTATGGCGTAGAGACCATGCTTGCTTGGCTTGTTGGCCGCTATCTCCTGCTCGTCGCTAGTCATCGGACGAGTGTGTACCGGATTATCTTTGTGCGCCATGGAGAGGCTGTGCTTTCTCGCAATCGTGATTCTACGCGGTCTGGTCGGCGGGAAGCGTCGGCGCTGATGCGTCCTGCCTTTCTCCACATTATACTATAGAAAGTGTAGCGTTAGGGAGATGCGTGCGCCGATTCCATACGCTGCTCGGCGCCCAGTGAGCGGCGTTTGCGTCCGGGCCTGCGCGCGAGTAGAATAGCGTAGTGGGGCTCTGCGATGCCGCGCGTTTTGCTGCGTGCGACGAGCCAGGCATTGACCGAGGTAGTGACGACGCGAGGAGAGCCGAATGAGTCTGCGCTTTGAGCTAGGCGATGCCGATGCGCCACGCGGCCACGCGATTCTCTATGCGCGCCTGTCGGGCGCGAGTGAGCGCTACGTCGCGACCTATTGCGTGACGCTGCCGATTTCTTTCTCGTTGGGCAAATATCTTCCACCGATGTTCTCCAGCCAGATTCCGAGCGAGGCGCTGGGCGAGGAGGCAGGCGTGAGCGCTATGCCCATTCCGCCGATGCTGGAGGAAGTCGAGAGTTACGAGGCGCTGCGGCAGCTGGCCGAGCGGCGCAACGACGACCTGTGCGATATCGGTATGCTGCTCATCACTGACGACAGCCAGCGCATGGCATTTGCCGCCGAGGCCAGCGCCGAGTATGGGCGTGTCTATGCGCACTATCACTCGCACTGGCCTGATATCACCACGCCTGCCACTCCATCATCTGGCGCTTCCCACGAGGCCGTCACTGCGTCGCCACTGGATGACCTCGATCCGCAGGTGATCGCTGCCAGCGTGCTGCCTGAGCGTGACCGTATCGGTGAAATGGCGCGGCTCGCGGGCCAGGCCCGCTACGCGATGGATGGTCATGACGAGCGCCTGCTGCAAGAAGTCAGCAGTCAGTTGCAGATACTCGCTTCGACATTGCCGGAGAAGTATCGCGCTACTCTGCTGGCTGAGACAGCGGTGCGTCCCGATCAGACGAGTGAGCGCCTGGCGGAACTCTATCTGCAGCGCGCCTATCGTCTGTTGGACGAAGACTACATCAGCATTCCACCTATCGAGCAACAGATACGCGATCTGCGCGATGCGAGCGGCGCTTGAGCGTCGACGATCAGTCAGACGAGTTGAGACGACGATAAGAAGAAGGAGCGATAAGAGCGCATGTCTATGATGCTCTATGCGGATACCACCCCCCTCGCAACGGCGATTGCCAGCGGAGACGAGGCGCGGGTCATCAGCGAAACCCTCAAATTGCTGGGCCAGCGAAACCTCAAGCCGGCGAAGGTCGGTGGCCGAGTAGGCATTGACGCGCTCTGGGGCGACGCATCCCCCCGCGCGCTTGGCGTTCTCGGTGTCAGTGGCCGCATCGCCGATTGGATGCGCGCCCTCCCGCTTGGCCCTGAGCCAGCCGAGGAGGACCGCCGCCGACTCGCCAGCGCGACGCCGCTCGTGCAGGGTTTTATGGCGACCAAAGATGCCGTGAAGGCTGGCATGGCTGCCTCGCAGAACCTGCCAGAGCCGATCGAGCCAATGGAGATTCCCGGCGGCAAGAGCGTCCATGAGGCTATCGCGGAGGCTTTCGCCGCGCACGATGTAACGACGATGCAGCGGGTGCTCCTTGGCCTGAACGCGACTGGAGCGGACTACCGTTCCGTGCTGGAGGCGCTCTACGTCGCTATCCGCTTCCGCTTCGTCGGGGCGGGCGCGCCGCTGACCAGCATTGTAGCCGCCAGCGAGATTATGGACATGGCCGAGTGGGGCGGACGCTTCCCGGCGTTCATCTCGTGGGCCACCAAGGCGCTGGCTGACACATCGCCAAATGGCGCCATTGGTGAGGCGGCGAAGGCCTACGCCAGCGATCCGGCGCACGACCTTTCGTGGATGCGTACCCGCATCTCGATGGCGAAGGAAGAAGCGGCTGGCCCGGCCTATCAGCAGGCGCTGCGGAAGGGCGACGCGAACGCCGCCTGCGACGCGACGCTCGCCGCGTTGAAGGCAGGCGCGACGCCGCGCGGAATCGTCAGCGGCATGGCGCTCTCGGTCGCCGACTATATCAACGCGATACCGCAGGGCGATAGCGCAGCGCTCACCGCTGCCGGTCAGACGCTGCTCTATACGCACGCGGTGGCGACTGTGATGCGCCAGACGCAGCATCACGATGTGTGGCCGATGCTCTACACAGCGGCGGTGGCCGTCAACGCGCTCGGGCAGGCGGCTGGCGCGGGAGCGCTCCACGCATCGACTTCGATGCCCGTCTCGGGTGGGCTGATCGGCAGCACGCTCATTCGCACCCTGGAGCAGAGCGCGGCTGCGGGCGATACTCCTGGCGCGCTCGCGGCGGCGCGGCGGTTCATGCAACTGGAGAACACGCCACGCGCAGTCGCGGGCGCCCTCGGAATGGTCGCAGCACGCTCAGATGCGAGCGGCGCAGGCTCCGACGTCTCGGTGGCGCAGGTTGTCGCCGCGGCGGCTGAGGAATACCTCGCCCTGCATCCCACGCTGGCGAGTGGCGGACAGAGCGCGTTGCTGGCCGCGGGCGTGCGCCTGGCGTCGGAGCTACGTGGCGACCACAGTCTGGCCGACCGAGTAGACTCCGCTATCGAAAACGCCCTTCGCACGGGCGCAAACCAGAACTAAGCGCCGTTTCCTCTCTATGTCAGGCGGAACCCCTCCCGCGCATGTGGTGAGGGGTTCTGTGTTCACTGGGAGCGACACGTGAAGGACACTTCGGGCCAGCCCGCCCACGCCGGGGCGACGGTCGCCGTCGTGCTGTGCGCGGGCCAGGGGTCGCGTATGGGCGCCGCGCAGAACAAGATGTTTCTGCCGCTGGCGGGCGAACCAGTCGCGACCCACGCCGTCCGCGCCTTCGAGCGCTCGCCAGAGGTGGACGAGATACTCGTCGTCGCACATCCTGATGAGATTGAGCGGGTGCGCGCAGAGATTCTGGAGCCCGCGCATTTCCATAAGGTGCGGGGGGTGATCGCTGGTGGAGCGTCGCGGCATCAGTCCGAGCGATGCGCGCTCGACACGTTGCGAGAGCGCGTCAACGCTGGCGACATCGCAATCGTGCTAATTCACGACGGGGCGCGACCCCTCACCTCTAGCGATGATATCGCGCGACTGATCGTGACGGTGCGCTCGCTGGGCGCATCCGGTGGCGCACTGCTGGCGACGCCTCTCGCACCTGATGAGCATCTCGCCTCCATCGGCGCGGATGGCGTGGTGACGCAGGTGTTTGCGCCGGAAGACTTCGCGCGCGCGCAGACACCGCAGGGCTTCGATGCGCGCAGACTGCTGGCGGCGTATGATCGCGCAGCAAGTGTGAGTTTCGAGGGGACAGATACCGCGTCTGTGGTCGAGGCCGCAGGTGGGGTGGTGGCCATCACGCCAGGCGATGACGAGAATATCAAAGTGACGACGCCCGATGACCTGCTGCGCGCCCAGGCGATCCTGCGTGCTCGTGCGCAGGCTATGGGATTCCCTGAGGTGGGAGGAAACGATAGGTGACGCAACAGGAGGGCGCTGGCGCCCCACGAACCATTGCGGAGGCTGCCCAGCAATTGCGCGACGGGGTGGTCACCGCGGAGGAACTCCTCACTCACGCCTATGAGCGCATCGCCGCGCGTGATGGCGAACTCCATGCCTGCCTGGCGCTGATGCGTGAATCGGCGCTCGTGGAGGCTCGCACGGCCGATGCGCTGCTGCGCGACGAACACTCGGCGCGGCGGGCTAGTGGGCTCTGCGGCATCCCGCTGGGCGTGAAAGACCTCTATCTGACGCGCGGCGTGGTGACAACCGCTGGCTCTCAGGTGCTGGAGGATTACATTCCAGATGAGGATGCCAGTGCGGTGACACGTCTGCACGAGGCAGGCGCTGTACTGGTCGCAAAGACGCATACCCATGAGTTCGCGTATGGTACGTTCACGCCGCCTACTCGCAATCCGTGGGATGTCACACGTATCCCGGGCGGCAGCAGTGGTGGTTCGGCGGCGGGCATCGCGGCGGGCTATTTCCTTGGCGCGCTTGGCACCGATACTGGCGGCTCCATCCGCATCCCTGCCGCTGCTTGCGGTGTGACTGGGCTGAAGCCAACGTATGGATTGGTGAGCCGCTACGGCGTAATCGCGCTTAGTTGGTCCTATGACCATGCGGGGCCAATGGCGCGCAGTGTCGAAGATTGCGCGCTGCTCCTGGATACGCTCGCGGGCTTCGATCCTCGCGACGCCGACAGCCTCGACGCCCCAGCGATGGACTACACAGCCGCGCTGCTAGACCGCCGTTCGCCCGAGGATGCCGTGCGCGGGGCGCGCATCGGTGTGACGCGCCAATTCTTCTTCGATGGCGTCGAGCCAGAGGTGGAGGCCCTCGTGCGTCAGGCAATCGCTACGCTCGAACAGCTAGGCGCTGAGATTATCGAGATCGACCTGCCCGCCGAGTTGAACGACGACCTGTTCGATGTCGCATATCGCGCAGTGCAGCGCCCCGAGGCCACGACCTATCACACCGACATGGGGTGGTATCCCACGCTGGCCGACCGCTACACGAAGCCCACTCGCGACGCGCTTGCGCTCGGAGGCCAAACATCCGCCGTCGACTACATTCGCGGACAGCGGTTGCGGCGTGCGCTTACCACGAAGATGCGCGCGTTGCTCTCCGACCTGGATGCGCTTGCGATGCCCACGCTTCCGTATGTCGCGCCGCATGTCACCGATCTGGATGCGCCGATGCGTCTGGGTGATCGCGAGGTTACGGTGGGGTACGCGAACCTGCGCAATACCTTTCCATTCAACCTGACCGGACAGCCTGCGCTGGCGCTTCCGTGCGGGTTCAGCGAGTCGGGACTGCCCGCCAGCCTGCAATTAGTCGCGGGCCACTTCAATGAGCCGGCGCTGATGCGGCTGGGACATGCCTATCAGCGTGTGACCGATTGGCATCTGCGCCAGCCTGCCGACTAGCGCGAAGGAGGCTCTGTGACGCTTGTCCTCTTCGATATTGATGGCACGCTGATACGTGGCGCGCCGCCAGTCCATCGCCAGGCGCTGTGCGACGCTGCGCATGTTGTCTTTGGGGTGTCGCTGCGTCCGGAGGAGTTTGGCCAGACGGCAGGTATGACCGATAGCGCCATCGTACGCCGCGAGTTGCGTGCGGTTGGTGTATCCAATAACGAGATTACCGCTGGACTGGCGCGTGTTTGCGAGGCCGCCGGTGAGGCGTATGAACGGCTGATGACGGCTGATCTTAGCGCCTATCACACGCCACATGCGAGCGCTGCGCTGGAGTGGCTGCTCGAACAGGGCGCTACGCTCGGGCTGGTGACGGGCAACATCGAGCGCATCGCCTGGCGCAAGCTGAGCGCCGCCAGACTCGCATCCTACTTCGTGCAGCCGCAGCCATTGCCAATGGCGCACTGGGATATCGCGCCGTGGATTGGCGGATTCGGTGACCAGGGCGAGGACCGCAACACGCTGCCGCCGCTCGCCTTACAGCGCGCCTCAGTGCTTGTGGGCGCGCATCCACTGCCCTCGGAGACGTGGGTGATCGGCGATACCCCCGCTGACATCGCCTGTGGTGTGGCGCATGGATTACGGGTGATCGGTGTCGCTACCGGCATCCACCACAGTTTTGACGACCTCAGTGTGCACGAGCCACACGCGACCTTGCGCGACCTCGGCGAACTCCCGTCACTGGCAGAGGCCTTCTTTGCTCGCTAAGATGCGCCGTGCAGGTGATTCCATGTGAGTTGCAAGCCGAGCGCGGTGACTGCGTTGGCGGTCGGGCTGTGGATGCTCGTGTCGCGGGCCTCGCGCAGTGGCACGGTGTGAGCCGTCATGCCTGCTTCGGTGCCTTCGCGCTGGTGTGCGCCGAGTGTCAACTCGCGCGCAAGGAAGAGATAGCTCCGCTGCGTGGTGATGCCGGGCGAGAGATAGAAGGCGCCTAGCTCCAGCCAGTTTGCCGCACGTAGGCCGGTTTCCTCCAGGAGCTCCCGCCTGGCAGCCTCGACTGGCTCTTCGCTCGAATCCATAGCGCCTGTGGGCAATGTCCATCCCCGCGCCTGAAGCGTATAGAGGAAATCTTCGACGATCCAGACCTGTTCATCATCTGTCAGCGCGACAATGGTGACGTTGTCTCCTGGGTCTACCACGCCGTAGAGTCCCGGCAAACCGTCTGGTCGTGTGACTTCATACTCGGTGATCGCCAGCCAGGGGTTGCGATATGCCTCGCGCGCTGATCGCGTGCGCCACGGACTCTCGGGCGCGTCGCGTAGCCGGTCTATCTCATTCTGTGAGGCTTCGCGTCTGAGTGGTGGCGGAAGGTGTGCCACGAGCGTTCCTTTTCTAGCGGGTGAGCGCGGTAGCCCGATACTGGAGCAGGCTCTAAGCCAATTACCCGTTCCTGCTTCCCTCTCCCCATGAGAGGGAACGCCGCGAACTAGCGGGGCGGGGTTGGAGGTTGAGGTCCAGCCCTATGCCAACACATCCAGCAGTAACAACACTTCCTCATTCTGGCGGCGTCATTGCGCCGCGTCAACCTGCGGCTCAACGTTGACGCGAGCGTGAGATTTGGCTGGATAGAGACGTACACCAATCTAGGCGCGAATGCTCTGCGCGTGATCCGTACTGAAATACTCCCGAGAAATCAGACATCTTGTGAGATGTTGGGCGCGGAGTACGTAGTTTTGAGTAGGTTACTCTTCCAGGATGCGATTTTCTCTCCCGCCAAGGCGGCGAGAACGGTTTTCTTGTGAGCCGCACAATTGGCGATCAGAAACCTGGCGCGTGTCAATAGGACGAGTAGCGCCGGGCCAGTTACCTTGTGTAGGGAACTGCGTCCGATGTGTATACAGGAGTGAACGCGCGCAGATCGAATTGCCGTGGCGGGTGTGGTCGTTGGAGTTCGATACGTTCGCGACTGTATTTTGCGGATATCGAGGCGTGTAATAGCGCTCATCGATTCCGTTTCCTCGGGTCTCGGAGCTTGGCGATAACCGTCAAGCGCTATCAGGAGGTTCAACCAGCATGCGACTGGGCGCACGCAAATCTTCTTTTGCCGCGCTTCTGACTCTGGCTGGCAGCATGGCAATGCTGTTGGCGGGTTGTCAGGGCACGGGTGGCAGCACCGGAAACGCTGTTGCCGACTCACAGCAGGTCTTCCATGACCAGATCGCTGGCGAGTCCGACATTAAGACACTCGATCCAGGCACCAACACCGATCTGCTTTCGGCTTCTGCTATCTCGGTTGTGTGGCCAGGCCTGCTGGTCCTCGACCCCAAGCTGAACGTGGAGCCATGGGCGGCTCAGGCTCTGCCGACAGTCACCGATGGCGGCAAGACCTACACCTTCAAGCTGAAGTCGGGCCTGAAGTGGAGCGACGGCACTCCGATCACGTCGGAGACCTTCGCCTACTCCATGAACCGCTCTGAGGATCCCTGCACTGCGTCCCCTGCGGCGTACTACCTGTACATGCTGAAGGACGCGCAGGACTTCAACACCAATGAGACCTGCACCAATGGCAAGCCTGTTGGTAAGATCCAGACCCTCGTTAACGACGCCATCGAGACCCCCGATGCGCAGACGCTGGTCGTGCACCTGGCGCAGCCTGCGACGTACTTCCTCGAGGCGATGACCTACCCGACCTCCTTCGCTGTGCCGGAGCAGCTCGTCACGGCCCACCCGAAGGACTGGACGCAGCACCTGACCGACAACGGCGGCTTCGGTGGCAACCTGTACAAGGTGACGAAGTGGGACCACGCTGGCCACCTCGTGCTCGATCGTAACGACCAGTTCTGGGGTACTAAACCCAAGCTGCGTGAGATCAACATCACCTTCTACAAGGACACCGGCACGGCCTACAACAGCTACCTCGCGGGCAAAGACGACATCGGCGGCGCCCCGACGGCTCAGCTGGCGGCTGCGAAGAAGCACCCTGGCTTCCACCAGGTTGGTGTTCAGCAGATCGACTACTACGCGATGAACTGGAAGATGGCGCCGTTTGACGACGTGCGCGTCCGCCAGGCCTTCGACCTCGCGCTCGACAAGACCGCGCTGGCCAACAACGTGCTCCACGGCGCTGTGGCTGCTTCGAACCACATCGTTCCGGACGGCATGCCTGGCTACAATCCCGACCTGAAGGGTCCGGATGGCACCACTGGTCTGTCTGGCAACAAGACGATGGCCACCCAGTTGGCCGCCGAATATGCCAAGGACAAGAACTGCGGCACGGCGACTGACTTCAGCAAGTGCCCGGCGATCACGCTGACGGTTGCCTCCGGCAGCGTCGACGTCCAGAACGAGGCCGCCGCTGCTCAGCAGATGTGGGCTGCAGCCTTCCCGGGCTGGAAGGTCAACATCACGTCGGTTGACTTCAACACCCTGTTGACGGACACCACCGCACACAGCCTCCAGTTCTGGCAGCTCGGTTGGATCGAAGACTATCCAGACCCTCAGGACTGGCTCTCGACCAACTTGACGTGCGCCAGCGCGTACAACGCGGGCTATGCTTGCGACGCGCAGGCTGACACCCTGATGAACGCCGCCGACGCGAACCCCGACCTCAAGGGTCGCCTGACACAGTACCAGCAGGCCGAGCAGATCCTCACGACCAAGGTCGCGTGGCTCACCCTCGACCAGGCTACGATGTGGTGGGAAGTTCGCCCTTGGGTCGTGAACTTCAACGTCGCCGCTGGTGGTCTGACGCCGCTCGATACGTGGCAGCAGATCTACATCGCCAAGCACTAGTTCTCACCCGAGGACAAGCGCTCGGAGGTGAGAGCCGTCGACGGAGCCACACGCCGCCAACACTCTCATCTCTTCGGCGGGGGTGATTTCCTCAGCGAGGAAATCACCCCCGCTTTTCTTGTGCCTCGCGCGCAACAGAGAGACGCGGCTCACGCCTGTGAAGGTGTTGAGCCGTGTCTCTCTGTATGTGTTGTCAGGTGGGTTGTGGCTAGCGGAAGAGGTCGGTGGATGGGTCCATCAGAATTTGTGCTCCTGAGCCGGATGTGCGCTGGTAGGCATAGCCGCGCACCAGAACGAATGGGGTGCGCGCCACCTTGCCCGTGACGAGTTCGGCGGCAGATGCGATTTCATCGGCGACGGCCATCACGCTCGAATTCATCACGCGGCCAAAGTCGTCTGGCTGGCCACGGTAATCGGCAAGTGGCGCCATCCCCGCGACGCCGAGCGCCACATTGACGATACCTTGCCGCCAGGGTCGCCCGAACGAGTCGCTGATGATGACGGCGATATCTACGCCAATTGCGCGCATCAGATCGTCGCGCAAGCGAGTCGCCGAGGCGTCCGGGTCGCGTGGCAGCAGGCACACCACATCTTCTCCCGGCACATTGGAGGCGTCCACACCTGCGTTTGCGCAGACGTAGCCGTGGCGAGTCTGAGAGATGATCAAACCGCGATCCATGCGAACGATGCGCGCGCTCTCGCGTAGCACCACCTCCACCTGGCGCGGGTCGCGTCCCCATTGCGTCGCATAGCGCAGCGCGATGTCGGATGGCTCGATGGTCTTGAGGTCTATCAATAGCCCCTCGGCTTTGGAGACAACCTTCTGCGTCACAACCAGAACATCGCCATCTCGCAGGCTGATTCCGCTCTCAGCGACAGATGCGAGCACGAGCGCGGCGACATCATCGCCCTCCCTTGCCTCTGGCGTTCCGCGCAACGGGAGTATCTGAACGCCCGCGGCTTCAGTGTCCGCGCGGGCTTCGTCGGTAGTCATGCGCGCTCCTTCTGAGCATCTTTCGCGGACGTCTCAGCAAACTCACTCGCGGACGGAAGAGTCCACAGACCGCGTGCGAGCAGTTCGTACAGATCGGCGGGATTGTCTACGTCGAAGGCTGCCCCCGGCGCGCTGAATTCGACCACCGGCAGCCCAGTTCGTTTTGCAAGCCGTCGGTGCCGCGCGAAGCTACCACGTCCGTAGGCGATTGGCGTTTGCTCAGTGGGGCGCGCCAGCAGCAGATTTGTCCCGGCGCGTGCGCGATCAGGCGCCAGCCCGACGACAGCGTCATACAGACGAGTCATCGCGACGAAACGGCGTACCTCATCGGCTGTGAGTGTTGGCAGGTCACCGAGCGCGATGAGCAGGCCATCGGCTTCATGTTCGACAGCCCAGTTCCGCGCTAGCGACAGCCCAGTGTTGAGTCCGCTGGTCGCTTGGCGCAGTGGGATGGCGCCGTGCGCCTCCGCCCAGGCTAGCGCTTCATCGTCGGGGCTCACCACGAGGATGCGTTCGACTGCGCCGGAGCCTTCGAGCGCGGCGAGCGCCCGCTCCGCCAGCCACAGCACGAGCGCGGCGCGTTGTGACGGGGCCAGTGCGCTCGCCAGTCGCGACTTGGCCCTGTCTAGACGATTGAGTGGAATCACCCCTATGAGCTTGGCTCTGCCCTCGTCTGGTTGCATTGTTCCGCTGTCCTCTTACGCCTGTCCGGTCCGCGTGTTGGCGATGGATTCGGCGAAGGCGAGCGTCTCATGTCCGAGGCGCTCACGGTCGGCGTCGTTTCGCATGACCGTCTGCGTGACCAATGTGCGTATGCCAAGCGCCGAAATCGCTGGCGCGAGCGCGGTATCGGTTTCATCGAGCACCAGACCGTCTAGCAATGAGCCATACCAGCGCGCGACACCAAATGGCGACACCTCGAAGCCTTGCGCTTCGAGAATGCGGTCAGCGGGCCCCTTGATCGCGAGTCCTCCGACAATTGGGCTGACGGCCACTACTGGCGCCCCGGCGTTTGCGAGCGCCGCCCGCATGCCGTGCACCCGCAGAATGGGTTCGAGACTCAGCAACGGATTGGATGGGCAGATGATGATCACGTCGGCCTGCTCGATTGCCTCCAGTGCGGCAGGGAGCGGCTGCGCCTCTTCGATGCCTTCGAATCGAACGCCAGTGACGACATCCTGATGTCGCCGTCGCACGAAGTAGTCTTGAAACGCCAGTTCACCGTCTGGTGTCTGGATGATCGTCGCGACTGGCGTATCAGACATCGGCAGCAGCGTCACGCCGACGCCGAGCGCTCGCGCCATCGCCGCTGTGACACTGGAGAGCGGTTCGCCCGCGCGCAGCCGTGTGGTGCGCAGCAGACTCGTCGCCAGATCGCGGTCACCCAGCCAGAACCAGGTGTCCTCCCCATATCGCCGGAGCATGTCGAGCGAGGCGCTGGTGTCATCCACGACACCCCAGCCGGTAGCGGTATTCGCCAGGCCAGCCAGGGTGTAGAGGACTGTATCAAGATCTGGGCAGATGCGCAGACCATAGTGGTCGAAGTCATCGCCCGTATTGACGATCAGCGTTACCGCGGCGGGCTCGGTGGCCAGAGCCAGGCCGTGAGCCATCTTAGCCCCACCCACGCCGCCCGCGAGCGCAGTAATCTTCACGGCTAGAACCCGCTTACGATCACATGCGACAGCGGCAACAGGATGGTAACACGCTGCTGCTTCGCGAATTGTTCAGCTTGGCGGGCGCCTTCTTCTTCGCCGTGATAGCGCACCGCGAGTGCGTGGATGTCGGCCTGACCAACCGCCTGGTCGTCGTTCAACTGTGCGACGCCAGAGATCGTCACGAAGCGGTATCCGTCTTCGACGCAGATGGAGATGCGCGAGTCACGGCTGAGGTTGTTGTGTTTTACCCGCGAGACTTTGGTGTTCATCATGATGTGGTCGCCGCGCAGTTCATACCACATGACCGTTTGATGGGGGAGACCATCTTCGTTGATGGTGGCCAGCACTGCGAAGCGCTTTTCCTCAAGGAATGCGCGCACCTTGTCATCAATCGCGAGTTGTGTATCGAGCGCCATACGTGGAATCTATCCTCTCGTGTGAAATTGATGTGTTTAGCGACCAGCGACCGCAATCTTCTCAGCCACTGGAATGATATCTGCGCCGACCACGTCGAAGTACGCGGGATCGTGCACTGCGCCACTGTTGAGAATGATGTGGTCGAATCCCAGCGCGGCCAGCGACGCGAGTTCATCCAGCACCTGTGTTGGCGTGACGGTGTTATTGGCGCCATCTGCGGTGATGTTGAATGAGGCGAGCGCTGTCTTCTCGATGTCGCTGTAGGATCGGCCAACTGAGTGGCAGTGCTCCTGGAGAATTGCCAACTTACGGCGCAGTGTTTCTTCACCCATGCGCGCGAAGAGATTGCAGGCATCGCCATATTGCGCGACGAGCCGCAGCGTCTTTAGCTCACCGCCGCCGCCAACCATGATGGGCGGATGCGGCCGCTGCACGGAGTTCGGCACATTTAGCGGGCGCGCCAACTGATAGTGCTTGCCGTCGAAAGACTTGTCATCGCCAGACCACATCTGATGGGCGATGCGCAGGGTTTCTTCCAGGCGCTCGAAGCGCTCGGAGAGCGGTGGGAATGGTACGCCAAGGCCAGCGTGCTCTTCGTCGTTCCAGGCTGCCCCGACGCCGAAATAGGCGCGCCCCTGTGAGAGCACATCGAGTGTCGTAGCGGTCTTTACGAGGATGCCAGGGTGGCGGTAGGTGATGCCGGTGACGAGTGTGCCAAGGCGAATATGGTTTGTGCGTCCGGCGGCGAAGGCCAGGGCGCTCCAACCTTCCAGCATGTCATTTTCCGCCGGGCCGATCATCCCAATTTGAAAGAAGTGATCCATCACCCAGAGGCTGTAGAACCCGGCGCGTTCTGCCTGTTGAGCTATCGAACCAAACTGATCACCAAGATGAGCGGAACCACCGGGATAGGTAAAGTTAGGGACTTGCAGACCTACTCGCATGAGTGAAATATTCTCCTTTGCGGCGCGCGGTGAGGAAATCCGCTACGTCAGCGGTTCGCGCGCCGTCGCTAGTACTATACAAAGGAAAGTCATCTCCGGGCAACTCGCAATCGCTGAGACTTCGCGCTGGCTCTTCATCATCGGCACGCGCCATTGGCCCGAGTCATCGGCCCAACGGGCCATATGCCTAGCGAATGGCGAGTATCTACGTTACAATGCGTAAGACATTCCACAAACAACTCGTTCGCTGCAGATGACTGTGCTCAGTCAACGGAGGCAAAGCCGAAAGCGTATGCGCTGGAGTGACCTTATTGGCCGCACGTACGGCCAGTACAGGATAATTGAAGAGATCGGGCGCGGCGGGGCCGCGCACGTCTTTCGCGCCTACGCCGAGGAGGATGGCCGCCAAGTAGCCTTCAAGGCGCTTACGATCGAGACGGATGATCGCGTCGCATTTATGCAGCGGTTCAGTCGTGAGGCGACTGTGATTCGCGCCCTGAATCATTCAGGCATTGTGCATGTGTATGACACGGGCGAAGTGGATGACTTCGTCTACCTCGCACTGCAACTTGTCGAGGGTGGCACCCTGCGGCAGCGCATCGCTTCAGAGCGCATCTCCACACAGGCTGCCTGCCAATACATGATGCAGATCGCACGCGCATTGCACTATGCCCATCTTCAGGGCATCATTCATCGAGACGTCAAACCATCGAATATGCTTCTGGATAAGGAACATCCAGGGCGTATTCTGCTGTCGGACTTTGGCACAGCCAAGATCATCAATGCGGCTGGATTGACGAAAACGGGCGCGACTGTTGGCACACCCGAGTACATGTCACCGGAGCAGGCTGAGGGGCGTGAGGTAGACCAGCGCTCGGACATCTACTCGCTTGGATGCGCCCTGTATGAGATTCTCGCTGGTCGTCCGCCATTCATCGGCACGAGCTCACTCTCAGTGCTCTATCAGCAGGTGCATGCCCAGCCGACGTATGTGCGAGGGTATAATTCAGAGGCTCCGCGGGAACTCTGGGATGTGCTCAGGATGTGCCTTGCCAAGCGACCCGATGAACGCTATGGGTCGGCGGAGCGTCTGGCCGAGGAACTTCAGCCATTCGCGGATGGACTCATTCAGCCGACACCCGCTCCGTGGCATGGCTCGGTGACGGGCATCCCACATGGCGAGCGTGGTAGCGGCTCTCAGCTACGACCCCTCCGCACGGGGCAACCGCTGCCAGACTCGCTTTTGCCGCCTAGTGCGCCGCCGTCGAATCCGCTGTTTCCAGGATTGCAGGGCCTTCCCGCGGAGGGCGCTGGCCCGTTTCACCTGGAGTTAGGTGGTGGCCGCGCGCCGATGTCTCGGCCAACCTATCCGGTGCGGAAGGCACCTAAGACGCTCAATTTGCCTTCTTCGCAAGGTGGCTCCGGTCTGCTTGGCAACCAGAATTCGCAGGAAAACAAGCAGGCGATGGCGGCGTTCCAGTCGCAACTCGAAGCTGAATATCTCGCGGCGAACCCAACAGGCGCCGAAATCGACGATCGCCCCACGATCAAGTCGCCGAATAGCATGCCGCATCCAGATGTGCTGCCAACCGAGAAGAACTCAGCAGCGCCGAACTCACCAGGCAGGCGCGCGCCAACCAGCGGGCCGTATCGCGGGCCGGTGAGTGGCGCTGGATTCCCACCTGTCGGACGAGCGCCGTCGAGTGGACAGTATCGCGGCCAGACGAGCGGCCCCCTCGGGTCCGATATGCGAGCGCCTACGAGTAATCCGGCTTCGCCGTATGGCGTTGGCTATCAACGGCAGACGAGCGGCCCACTTGGCGGGGGATATCGAAGCCCGACAAGCCGGCCAGTCAATGGCGGCTATCGTAGCCCGGCGAGTCGCCCTGTCGGCGACGGCTACAGTGGCTCGACGAGCCGACCGATAGCCCCACCAGCGCAAGTCGCGATTCGCTCGCGACCGATTACGTTCGCCGACATGGAGCGCAGCCCAAAGCGTCGGAGCCTGTCAATGCCCGCGCTGGCTGTCGTCGTGTTGGCGCTCTTGGCTGTGGGGGTGGGCTTAGGTATCGGCAACATGAAGCTGTTCGCCAACCAGAGCAAGACGACACGGAGTGTCATAGCGCAGACGAAGATTACGGCGACTCTGCCCGCGGTGACACCAACGGCGACCGTCGCGCCGCCAACGGCTACAGCGACCCCTAACCCACAGTCAGCTCTGAACCAGCAGGCGGCAAGTTCCTTCCGTGCGCTCACCACCGCGCCGTTCGCCGATGGATCGTGCTCCAATGGAAATGCGACGTTGCACTTCAACAGTGGCGCCGTCGTCTTTATCAATCTGTGCATGAACGGGAATCCTGCCGCTGGCCCTGTCAGCGCTGTGGTGCGCCAGAACGGCGCTACGGTTCGGACGCTGATCTCCAATCTCTACACGAGTGTAAATGCGTACTACTCGCAGGGCCATACGCTCCCGAATGGGAACTACGACATGCTTGTAACCATGCGCATCAATGGGAATCAGGCGGTCGTGCGAGACGTCCCCTTCACTGTTGGCTAGACCTCGACCTCTCCACGCTTGGCGCGTTGCGCGACTGACCGCTCGATGCGCAACGCCGCCAGTGGCACGAGAGAGAGCAGGAACATCGCCGCGACGAACGGAAAGAAGACGCCGTAGCCGAACCGGGTGATCAGCAGGCCAGAGAGCAACGCCCCACCAGGCGCCGCGATCGAGGAGACGGTGCTGTTGAGTCCGGTGTAGAGCCCCATACGGTCGGGGAGCGTCAGGCGCGTCAGCAGCGGATACGATGAGGCGCTTTGCGCCGCGTTACCGACGCCCGCGATGCCCAATACGACGAAGAGCAGCGCTACAGAGTGAATGAAGACCGCCGCGATGGCAGCCCCAGCCATCAGCGCCATGCCGCAGACAAATGTGCGTTTGAGGCCGATACGGTCACCCAGCGCGCCTATCGGCCAGACGAATATCGCGCTGCTGAGCAGCAGGATGAAGCTAAGGATCAGCGCCTGTGTGTCGCTGAAGTGCAGGCTATCTCTGGCGTAGTAGGTCAGATTCGGTGTGATGGCGTTGATGCCGAACCAGAGAAAGAACTGCGTCGCGAAGTAGAGCAGCGCCTGCGGATCGCTGCGTAGGCCACGCGCATAGTCATGCCAGCCATATCGATGCGAGTCGCGCCCGCCAGGAAGGGTGCGCGGCTCGCGCACGCCCAGCATCGTCGGAATGAAGCAGATGATGAGCGCAATGGCGGTGGCAAGAAAGAGCGGCGTGGTGGGCAATGTATTGTGGTTTGCCGTGGATAGGGCGATTGCCGCTACAAGAATGGCCACCTGGCCACCAGCGCCGATGGCTGTGAAGAGGCCATTGATAGACCCGCGCTGCCGTTCCGGTGTGATGTCCGCCAGCAGCGCCTGATAGGGGTCAAACAGAATGTTGAAGGTCAGCGTGAAGATGAAGATGCACGCGACCGCAAGGATGATGGCTGTTGTGTTAGGCGTCAGCCCTAGCGGCTTACCTAGCGCGGTCGCCTGTGTGACCACGGGCGTGATCGCCAGCGCCAGGGCACAGACGGGTGCGAACCACAGAATGAATGGGCGACGTCTACCGAGGCCGGGCCGCCAGGTGCGGTCACTCCATGCGCCGACGAGCGGCTGAATGACGGCGCCCTCAAACGAGCGCGTGCTTCCGAGCAGATCGTTGAGAATGATCGGCACATGGAGGCTGTGCAGGAACAGCGTCAGGATGAAGTTGTTGAAGCCGTAGAAGACGCCACCGCCGAAGTTGCCGCTGGAATAATAGGTTGCCGTCTTGAGCGGCAGTTCTGGCGTTTCCTGCTGGCCTTGCCCCACTGTTCCGGGCGCGCGCTCGGTTGCGTTTGGCTGCATCGCCATCGATTCCCCCTCAGCGCTGGCGCGGCTCTTCTCGCCGCAGATCCATGTTGGATGCCAGTGTAACAGAGAACCCACGAGCTAGCCAAACACGATAATGGGCAGCCGAGCGATATTTCACGCCCTGCTGCCCATCTCGGTTGGCCGCCGGTGTGGCGCGGCTAGTTCGAGAAGATGCGGAAGATGTTGCGACCACCCTTGTCGTCGTCGCTGCCGCCGCCTTGGCTCGCGCCGTAGCCGTTGTTCGCGCCAGCGTTGTCGTAGCGCTGCTGGCCGCCGACGCTTGGCACCGGAGCCGTTGGGCCGTCATCGGCGCGCTGTGGCGCGTTGCGCGACATCCACTCTGGCACATTGTTGCCCTGCGCGGGCTGCGCGGCAGGAGCGGCTTGACGTGGCGCGCTCGGCGCGGCGCCAGCGCCCGAGCCGGACGCGTTGATGCGGTCGTGGTCAATCCAGTCGTACGCGCCGCTGAGGGCGTGCTCGCACCACGTGGAGTAATCCTTCGGCGCCAGACCTGTGCGCTCGAAGTGGTCGAGGCGGCGCATCGTCAAGGTGAGCCAGTCCTCGCCCTGCTCCACCATGCGGTCGAGCAGGTCTGTGCCCGTTACGCCGCTGCGCTGTAGCCGCTCGATCGCGGAGACTTCAGCGGGCGATGGGCGATACGACGCCTCTTTCGCGTCGTTGTCGCGGAGTTCGGAGCGCAGGCTCGACATTGTCTCGTCGAGCGACTGCGTGACGCGCGTGACATACCATGCCATGTAGCTGTCAGAAACACGCTGCATAGCTTCGAGCGGAATCTGCTCGTAGAGTTTTGTAACTGCTGTGGGATCGGAAGCCATCAGACCAGCACCCTTCTCGCTGTCAGCGACAGGCTGAGAACATCGGAGAGATGCGCGGCGTATGTGGCGCAGTCACCATGACCAGCGCAGCCGCCATCTCGGACTTAATCCTGATCGTCTTGCTGGCGGTTCTGCCACCAACTCTGGACGGAGTCCGCATTGGAACCCTGAGCCGAAGCGCCAGCGGCGGACGTCCCAGGGGATGCGAACGAAGCCTCCTGTGAGCGAGATAGCTGCTGCATCTCCTCCAGGGGGTCACTGGGAAGCTTTTCCGCCCGCGCCATCAGACTCGCAACGACGGCCTGATCAGCGGCCGGAGCCCGAACGGCTGCGGCGCTGGCCTGTCGAAGGGGGCTAGGCGCGGGCTGACGTTGGTCCGGGCCGCCATCCAGTTTTGGCATGGCCGCCTTGATGACGTCAATGTTGCTCAGCTGGTGGCCAGACTCGGTGTAGGCCAGCAGGGCGGTGATGATGGGGTTGATCGTCTCAGGCAATGGCGCGGGATGATCTGGCGCCATCTTCTGCACGCGGCCGCGCTCCTGATCGAGCGTGTTGATCTGGTCTCGCAGGCGGCGGCCAATCTCCTGGTGGTGTAGCCACAGCTTGTACTTGCCCATGATGTGTCCCTTGCTCACTTGCGGCGCGTTGGCGCCACAGTTTGGCGCGCCGACGCAGCCCAACTTGCCGCGTCTGGCGAAATGTCCGCGGGTCTGGCGCGCCGCAGGGGCGCGATGTCCGTGAGTTCCTCGGGACAAAGCGGACGCCTCTGGCCCGAGGAATCCGCGCCAGTATACCATAGGGCCATTCAGGCGGCAAAGCTCAGGCGCTCGCGTAACCCGTTACGGCTACCAGCGAGCAACGGGTATTTCGTGATGGGCCGTTTGAGGCGCCCTTGACACAGCGACTCTTCGCTGACTACCATACGTGCGAACTGAAATTCCGCACAGGCGCAATGCGAGACACGTCGACCAGTAGGCGCTTCAGAAAGCCGTGGGTTGATGCGACACGGCCACCATTCGATGACATCCACTCGCTAGCCTTCCGCCCAACCGTCGCTCAGCGGCGCCAAGACGGAACGTATCCCCGGCGTTAACGGGCTAATGAGGTCGGAACCACGTATCCTCCTCTGTCTATTGTCTATGCGACAGAGACGTCTGGGATGCGGGCGCCCGGCGAACAAAGGTGGCCCCACGAGGTCTACGCCGCTCGTCCTTTGCGATGGGCGGCGTATTGTATTTTTGGTGAGCGGTCAGCCTGCGCGCCTGACCACGCTTCGCCGGGAGGAACACCATGCTCGATATCGCTTTCATCCGGGAGAATCCCGAATTAGTCAAGGACGTCGCGCGCCGACGCAAGACCGCTGTTGATGTGGATGCGCTGCTCGCAATCGATAGCCAACTCCGCGCCACTCGCCGCCGCGCCGATGACCTGCGCGCCGAGCAGAATCGTCTGTCGAAGGCCATCCGCGAGGCAGGGCCAGACAAAGAGGCGCGCGAGGCAGCCATCGCACAGGGGCGTGTCGTTGCGGCTGAACTCAAGCAGCTAGAGCCTGACGAGCGCGAATTCGACGCCAAGCTCCGCGAGTTGCTGCTGCTTACTCCGAATATTCCTGATCCCAGCGTGCCAGATGGCCAGAGCGAAGAAGACAACGTCGAGGTCAAACGTGTTGGCGAGCCGCGCGCGTTCGACTTCGAGCCGGTAGATCATGTGACGCTGCTGACCAACCTTGGCATGCTCGATCTAGAGCGAGCCGCGAAGGTTGGCGGCTCGCGCAGCTACATCCTCAAGGGCGAAGCGGTCTTTCTGGAGTTGGCGCTGATGCAGTTCGCGCTACATCACGTCGCCCGCAAAGGATTCCTCCCGCTCGACGTGCCTGCTATGGCGCGTGAGTTCTGCTTCATCGGCAATAGCCAGTTCCCGCGTGGCCGCGAGCAGACCTATTCGCTGCCCGATGACGAGGTGTATCTGGTCGGTACGGCGGAAGTCTCGATCACTGGTATGCATAGCGGCGAAATCCTGCGCGAGCAAGACCTGCCAATCAAGTATGTTGGCTACTCGCCGTGCTATCGGCGCGAGGCTGGCACGTACGGCAAGGATACCAAGGGCATCATGCGTGTCCACCAGTTCTACAAGGTCGAGCAGTACATCATCTGTAAGTCGGACCACGAAGAATCGGTGAAGTGGCACGAGGAGTTGCTCAAGGTCGCCGAGGAAATCGTCACGGCGCTGGAGTTGCCCTACCGCGTGCTGAATCTGTGCGTGGCGGACCTGGGCGACGCCAAGGTGAAGGGGTACGACATCGAGTGCTGGGTGCCGTCGGAGGGACGCTACCGCGAGACACACTCGGATTCGTATTTCCATGACTACCAGGCGCGACGGGCGGACATTCGCTATCGTGGTGAAGATGGCGTTGTGCGCTACGTCCATACGCTGAACAACACCGCGTTGGCTTCGACTCGCGCTATCATCGCGCTGGTGGAGAATCACCAGCAGGCCGACGGACGCATTCGTGTCCCAGAAGCGCTGCGCCCGTGGCTTGGTGGCCAGGAGTACCTCGGCAAAGCCTGGCGATAGGTCAACCTCTGACACGACCATCCAGCTATCCGTGTGTGGGATAGCTGGATGGTCGTCGCTGTCTGCTAGCGCCGCGAGCGCAACAGATCGAGATTGAACGCGACATTCACCCCCAAGATGAGCAGGCAGATTGCCGCAATCACGATAGCCGAGCCGAGCGCTCCGAAGGCCGGAGCAAGCGCTGACATGATATTCACCAGGAATATCAGGAAGAAGAGCGACAGGGCTACCACGCCCATCCGCTGCATCGGCGTCGCATGAGTCACAGGCGGCTCACCGGTCGATGGCGTGTGGGGCAGGTCAGTGTGAGGTGTCATGGAATGCCCTTCCTTCCTAGCACGGACAGTCCCGCGTTCGACGATACCTCATCTATCTACCTCTGAGCCTATGTCGCCATGCTCTCATGCCTATCACGCCTCTGGAATGGGACGACACAATGTTCTCTCGGGCGGATTTAGGCCAATTTGCGCCGGTAGGCCAGCATGGCGAACGCGTAGGCGATGATGAGGATGCCAACGCACCAAGCGAGGGCGGTCCAGATGTCGCTTCCGACCGGCTGCTGCTCGAACAATGCTCTGATCGTGTTGACAATCGAGGTGACCGGCTGGTGTTCCGCGAAGGCGCGCACAGGGCCCGGCATCGAGGCAGTGGGCACGAATGCCGAGCTGACGAACGGCAGGAAGATGATTGGGTACGAGAAGGCGACCGCTCCGTCCGTAGATTTCGCCGACAATCCGGCGATCACCGCGATCCACGTCAGCGCGAGCGTGACCAGTACGAGGATGCCAGCCACCGCGAGCCATGCCGGCACGCCTGCCGACGAGCGGAAGCCCATGATGAACGCCACAAGGACGATGACTACTACAGAGATCGCATTGGACACGAGTGAAGTCAGCACGTGCCCCCACAGCACGGATGAGCGAGCGATTGGCATCGAGTGGTATCGCTCGAAGATGCCGCTCTGCAGGTCGTTGAACAGGCGGTAGGCGGTATAGGAGATGCCGCTGGCGATTGCCATGAGCATGATGCCGGGCAGCAAGTAGTTCACGTAATTGCCGGAGTCTGCTTTTATGGCGCCGCCGAACACGTAGACGAACAACAGCATGAAGGCGATTGGCATGATCGTCACTGTGATGATGGTGTCCATGCTGCGCGTGACATGTCGCATGGAACGCCCGACCATCACACGCGTATCGCTGAAGAAATGGGTACTCATCGTTGCTCCTTCTTGTCGCTGCCGACAATCGCCAGGAAGATTTCCTCCAGAGTGGGCTGCCGTTCCACGTATTCGACTTTCGCGGGCGGGAGCAACTTCCTCAGCTCCTCCAGCGTGCCGGACACTATGATCGTGCCTTCGTGCAGAATCGCGATTTGGTCGGCGAGCTTCTCGGCCTCGTCGAGATACTGGGTCGTCAGGAACACGGTCGTACCGCTGTCAGCGAGGTTCTGGATCACTTGCCACACTTCGATGCGGGCCTCCGGGTCGAGTCCGGTGGTCGGTTCGTCGAGGAAGATGATCCGTGGGGCGCCGATGAGACTCATGGCGATGTCGAGGCGACGGCGCATGCCGCCTGAGTAGGTCGATACCCGGCGCCCGGCCGCGTCGGCGAGGCCGAATCGAGCAAGCAGTTCGTCCGCCACCTTGCCTACGTTCTTCACGTGCCGTAGTTCGGCGATCATGATCAGGTTCTCGCGGCCAGTGAGAATCTCATCCACCGCTGCGAATTGACCGGTCAGGCTGATTGACTCCCGCACCCGCGCTGGCTGCGACCGGACATCGAATCCGTCGACGCGCGCGACGCCGTCATCCGCCTTGAGCAGGGTGGTGAGGATTCTCACGATCGTGGTTTTGCCCGCGCCGTTGGAGCCGAGCAGCGCGAAGATGCTTCCGCGCGCCACGTCGAAGTCCACACCCTTGAGCACCTGCAATTTCTTGTAGGATTTCTGCACTCCATGGACCTGGATCGCCACGTTCTTTTCTTCCATGCTGATTGTCTCCTTATCCCACGGTCACGTTCGATAGATCCGCGCCCATCCCTCTGAGCATGGCGTAGGTTAGCTTGTCCATACGCGCCCCAGAGAAGTCCACCGTGCGGATGGCATTGCGGTACTTCATGCTCCACGCGCGGAAGGACACATCGCGCAAGGTCGCTCCCCGAAACGAGGCGCCCTTCAACCCCGCCCGCTCAAACGTCACGCTGGTGAAGGTTGCACCGTCCAGGTTCTGGCCGCGCAGATCGGAGTATGAGAAGTCGACCCCGGTGAAGGTGCAGTTCTCGAAAATCGTATGAGTGAGGTCAGTCATGCGGAGCTTGACGTCTATGAGCGCAGCCTCGGCGAACCGAGTCCCTTTTAGCCCCGACTTGCTGAAGTCGGTGCGCACCAGGATGGAGCCGCGGAAACTGGCGCGGGCCAGTTCGATCGTCGACATGTTCACATCGGTCAGATTGGCGCCGTCGAAGTTGGCGTCCGCCACATCGCTGTTCTTGAAGGAGCTGCCGGTGAGATTGGCTCCCGAGAAATCGGAGCCGCGCAGCACGCTCGCCTCGAACTTCCTGCCTGGCGCCTGAACGCCCGCGAAGTCGCTTCCCCCGAGCTCGCTCGTATCGAATTGCGTCACCAGTTGACGCTCGAGCGATCGGGAGAGATGTCCAACTTCCTGCACGGTCTGCTCGATATCGCCGATGCTGTCGATGGTCAATTGGAAGGCTGTTGCGTCGTCTTTCCCCTCGGCCTTGAGTTCACGGAACCGCTCATGCAGGTCCGTGAGCAGGTCCGTTTTCAGCTCACCGATGCTTTTGGCGCCCTCATACGGCGCGAAGATGCCATCTACGTATTCGTCGAGTTTGTCGTCCATCACTTCGCCTCCTTAGAGGAGTGTGTCGAGTACGCGTTTCGCATACTCCCAGTTGCTTTTGTTGCGGGCATAGGTCACTCTGCCCTTCTCCGTGATCCGGAAGTATTTGCGTCGGCCACCCTGTGATTCATCGCCCCAGTACCATGTGATGTCGCCGTCCGCCTCCAAGCGCCTGACGCTGGAGTACATCGTGGCTTCCTTGAGTTCGTACTCGCCTTGCGAACGCTCGGCGATCAACTTAACGATCTCGTAGCCATAGCAGTCGGATTCCGTCAGCAACCGCAAGATCATTGTGTCGGTATTCCCACGCAACAAATCGGATGTGATCTCGCTTGCGCTCATCTCATCACCTCCGATGAACATTGTATGTCTTAGTACTGTGTCTGTCAAGGTAATTGTAGTGGCACACTACATGGGTGTGAGTAGAAGCGTAAAAGATGGCCCATAACGAAAAGCCCGCCGGAGTTTTCCGGCGGGCTTTAGAAATGAGGCTGCTAGGGCTTCACTAACGAATCACGCGTGGTCGCAAGGCATCGGTGGCGCTGTTTGGGGATACCATAGCTCGATGCCCATCTTACTCCCTTTCTAGCGAAGGCAGCGCGATCGATTCGTGAGATGGCTCCTAGTGCGTGTCGTACCAGTAGAGGTTGTAGACGTTCATGATGGAGATCAGCGACGAGCCTGGGTCACCACGGTTGGTGTAGTGGCCCCAGTCCCACGGCGAGCGGCCGAGCGCGCGGGCGGCGGCGTTTGCGCCATAGCGAGAGGCAGCCGAGACATTCGAGTAGTAGCCGAGGTGCGCCACATGCACGAATTCTTCGACGCCCTGCTGTGGGCTGTAGGCATACGCGAAGGCGGCAGGCGAGCCAGGCTTGTTGATGCCGCCGACGACTGGCTGCCCAGGCATCGCGCCGCAGTTGCCCCAGTTGAAGCCGGTGTAGGTGTGTGTGCGCCAGCCGGTTTCAAGACCCCATTGCGCCAGGATGACACTCACTGGCCAGCCGGTGCGAGCGCTCGCTGAGCGCGCATAGGGCAGCGCATAGTTGATGAACGCGCGTACATTGCCCGGCGCGCTATAGACCGGGGCGTGCGAGCCAGTCGGAGCAGGTTGATTCGTGTGAGCCATCGGCATCATCGGGATGCACAGATGCTGTGCGATGAAAATCCGGTTGACGTTGGCGATGTCGTTCGCGCGCGCGAGGCTGCTGACCGAGACGTTGTAGCGACTTCCAATGCGGGAGAGGGTATCGCCGGACCGCACGGAATACCACTGGCATCCAGCGGCGGCGCCTGCGGTCGAAATCTGCGGAGCGAATGCGAACAGCAGCATCGCAACGATGGCTAGGTTGGCGAGCGCCCAGACAGGCGGCAGTTTGATCCCGCGGCGTGGCTCTTCGTCGTGGTCGGCGCGCATCGTATGCGCTCGCGTCGGCATATGCACAACGGGACGGAGCGCTGCGAGATCCACTACGCGCTGTGTCGCTCGGCGCACGCGGCCCGGCTGGCCCTTCGTGGCGTTCGGCGGCGTGCTAGAGATAGGCGCCGTCACCGTCCGCTGTTCGCCAGTGAAGAACGCGACGAATTCGGCGAGTTCAGCGTCGGCGGCCGCTTGATGTGTCGCTTGTGGCTCGGCGCCGTCGAACGAGGGCAAGGGTGATTGTTCGCGCTCCATCAGATCGATGCTGGCGCGCGGGAAGCCAGCGCTACGTCGGTGTCCACGCACGTTGTCCAGGCTCATCGCAACCTCTCTCTGTCTACCTGGCCCGCTCATCGAAAGCAAGCCAGCGCCCACACAGGTCTGAAGACGACGATACCAGTGATGGGGGTGTCACACAAGAGATTGCACGGGCGACGTAGGACTATGGTACAGAGAAGCAGCGTTGTTTCGCGTGCGCGTCCGTTATGCGCAGGTACGACGGGCGCTAGGGGGTCAAGATAATACCGATGAAGATGCCGATGAGCGCGCCGACCAGGACCTGGACGGGGGTGTGCCCGATTAATTCGCGCAGCCGTGTCTCCTCCAGCCCGCGCTCGTGAAAGAAATCATCGAGCATCAGGTTGAGGATGCGCGCCTGACGGCTGACGGCGAGCCGCACGCCCGCGGCGTCATACATGACCACGCCAGCGAACATGGCGGCCAGTGCGAAGGCGGTGGATTGCAGGCCATCGACTCGCGCCACGGCAGTCGCTAATCCCATCACAAGCGAGGAATGCGAGCTAGGCATGCCTCCCGAGGCGACGAGGTGGCCGAGATTCAGTCGGCGTTCCTTCCCGACAGAAGCAACTGTCTTGATGAGTTGCGCGACGAACCATCCAAGCGCGGCAGCCCAGAGCGGCCGATTCGTGCCCAGCAGCGCCAGTTGCGCGCTAATATTCATTCGTGTCACCTGCGTTCATGCATGCCTGCGCCGCGTACATCAGCGTTCGCCAGCACTATCGCACTATTCGTCGATCAGAAATTCTTCAAGGGTGAATACGTCCGTCTCGCCGGCCTCAGGCGCGACCGTGCGCAAGCGGCTCACGCGTAGCTCGGCCTGGTCGAGGCGATCCTGACATGCTTTCGCCAGTCGCATCCCACGCTCATAGAGCGCTAGCGCGTCTTCAAGCGGCAGGCGACCATCCTCCAGCGCAGTCACGATGCCGTCGAGCTCTTCCAGTTGCTCCTCGAACGACTGGCTTGCCGTCTGGGTTTGTTGCTCGCGTTTGCTGCGTCGCTTACGCTCAGCGCCGTTCTCCATCGAATCCGCTGTCATCTGGACTCACTCTCCGTCGTTCGTCTCGTATGCGCGCCCAATGGGGCGTTATTCGGGCTTCCCTGGTCAGAACTATCTGGCGCATCGGGCAGGCGCGGCCCCGCCACTGCCGCGACTCGCCCATCAGTCAACAGGATGCTCAGCCCGTCGCCCGGCGCCACGTCGGCCACTTGCGTCACTAGCGCGCCGTCGGGCTCGCGCCGCACGATCGCGTAGCCGCGCGCGATGGTCAGCAGCGGACTCAGCGCATGCAATCGCAGGGCATCCGTACGCAGGGTCTCGCGGCGCAGCGTCAGGAGATGATCCATGCGCAGGGCAAGCGCCTGTGCCGTCGCGTCAACGCGTTGGCGTGCGTCTTCCACCTGTCGCTGTGGGCTGGCGCGCTCTAGCCGACGTATGGTGGACGCCACTGACTCGCGCTGCTCCGCGATGGTCTCGCTGGTGGCGAGGTCGAGGCGATTGGCGAGGTCGAGCAACGCGGCTCGCCATACTGTTATGTCTGCGGTGACAGCCATCGCCGCGGCGGTTGGAGTGGAAGCGCGCAGGTCAGCGACGAAATCGGCAATCGTGAAGTCGGTCTCATGGCCGACACCGCTCACTACCGGCAGACGCGATCGTGCGATGGCGCGTGCGACCACTTCTTCGTTGAACGCCCAGAGCTCTTCGATGGAGCCGCCGCCGCGCGCGACGATGATGACATCAGCCTGACCGTGGGCGTTGAGGTTGTCGATGGCGGCGGCTATCTGCTCAGCGGCGCCTTCTCCCTGCACCAGCGTCGGCGCGACAATGACCTCGACCAGCGGACAGCGCAGGCGAATCGTCCGCAGGATGTCGCGTAGCGCGGCCGCCTGTGGTGATGTCACCACGCCGATCACTTGCACACGATCAGGCAGTGGGCGCTTGCGTTCGACCGCGAACAGCCCTTCCGCTTCGAGTCGTGATTTGAGCGCCTCGAAGCGGAGGTTGAGTTCGCCGATGCCCGCGTCACGGACGTCATCCACATAGAACTGGAGGTCGCCGCGCTGCTCCCACATGCCAATACGGCCATGCGCGAAGACGGCCATGCCATTGCGGATTGGTCCGGCGCGATGGCCAGCGAAGAGAGCGCAGCGCAGTGTCGCGCCGCCATCTTTCAGCGAGAAGTAGCGATGCCCGGAAGCGGCCTGGGTGTAGTTGCTGATCTCGCCCTGCACCCAGACATCTTGCAGATAGTAGTCTTCCGCGAGCAGGTCTTTGAGGTAGCGCGACAGCTCGCTGACTCCGACAATGCGCATAGACGCTGGCGCCTCCGACTGTGGCTCTTCCACTCCTCGCGCTGCGTGGTCGCTAGCGGTTCGGCTGAATCTCCATGAGTGGCTGCCCATATTCCACTGGCTGCCCCTCATGGACGAAGATCGCGCTGATACGACCAGCGGCGGCTGCCTCGACCTCTGTGCGGACGGTAAGCGATTCGACCGCACCGACGACCTGCCCTTCGCGGATGACATCACCCACTGCGACGAGCGGTTTTCCGCCTGCCTTCATCGCAGTGCGGAAGATGCCCACCAGAGGAGCTTTGACCTCGACGTTCAGCGGCTCGCCATGTCCCTCTGCCTCTTCGATGATGAGCGCGTCGAACATCTCTTCATCCGCGCCGCCCGCTACCATGACTGGCGCTGGCTTGCGCAATGAGAGACGTAGCCCCGTCGCGGCTTCTTCGATGCCAATCTCCTCGATCTCGCTGTTGTTCATCAGCTTGATGAGTTGGCGCAACTCGGCGACGCTGAGATGTGGCTGCTCGGTCTGCAGGTCTTCGGGCCGCTCGGCCTTTTCGCGCGCCATTCCGCTCCTCCGTCTTATCGTGTCGCGTATTTCAGGTCGTCGGCGAGTTAGCTCACCCGCTCGACGTATGTGCCGGTTTCCGTCTTTACTTTGATTTTGTCGCCAATCGTCACGAACAGCGGAACCTGAACCGTGACACCGTTCTCAAGCGTAGCGGGCTTGGTGCCACCAGTGGCTGTGTCGCCCTTGAAACCAGGCTCGGTGTAGGTGACTTCCAGATCAACGGTGATGGGTAGTTCGACGCTCAGTGGCTCATCTTTGTAGCTGATGACTTCGAGTTGCATACCATCTTGCAGATAGTGGCGCGCATCACCGAGTTGCTCTGCGGTGATCGGGAACGTCTCGAAGGTTTCGTTGTCCATGAAGTAATACGTATCACCATCATTATAGCTATACGCTACAGGACGATGATCGAGGAAGGCGCGGGGGAACTTTTCGCCGGCGTCTACGGTGCGCTCGACGTTGGCGCCCGTGCGCAGATTCCGCAGCTTCATGCGAACGATGGCGCCGCCGCGGCCCATCTTGATGTGATTCCAGTCAACGATCTGGAAGAGCTGTCCCTCGAGTTCAATCGAGATGCCCTTCTTCAGATCTCCTGTAGAAATCATGTCTCTCGCTATCCTCTCCGTGCGCCCACCCCGCCACGGGGAGGCTCATACGCGTCGCGCCAGGCGGGACACCTCGGCAAGATCTGCCGGAGTCAACCGCCGCGCGTGTCAAGTTATTGGGTTCGCTTAAGATGTCGGCGCAATCGAAACGTTCGCGGCAGACGCGCATTCCCCGGACGATGGGCGCCGAACACCCAACGTATCATATCATGCGCCTTGTTTGCCGCCAACCTGGACTAACTACATCTGCCCCCTATGGTGTTGCGAGAACCGACCGCAAGGATGATACCGTAGCGCGTTCCTTTTGTTGGACACCTTGACGGAAAGTGGCTGGTAGGCATGGCTTATGCGGGAATGCCCTGTGTAGGTTGGCGTACTGCGCCACTACTCGCCGCTCAGGAGCATGCGGAGGTGATCCTATGCTATCGGATGTCCTCTGGCTGGTCGTTGTGTGGATTGTTTGGATTGCCGTGGCAGCCGTGGTCGCGACACTGGTGCGCTGGTCTATGCGGGGGCAACAGGAGATCGTGACCGAGAACGAGGCGGAAATCAACGCCGCCCGCAGCGCCGCGATGAGCGACGAGGCGGAAGCCGCGCGTTGGTCGCTCAGTAGCGCGAAGATGACGGGGCCGACGATCAGCGCGACCTGAGCGCGACACGTCTCCAGCGCGCATAATCCTCTTTGGTGAGGCGTCCAATGCCAGGGCGTCTAGTCAGCCTGGCCTCTGATTGCCATCATGCCTCGCGCAGGAGGCCGACGACTGCCTCGAATGCCGCCAGATAACCATGCCAGCCCAGGCCGACCACCTGCCCACGGCAGATCTCGGCGAGCAGTGAGGTATGGCGGAATGGCTCGCGCGCATGGATATTCGAGAGGTGTACCTCGACTGCCATCAATCCTGAGCCTGCTACGGCGTCGCGCAGGCTGACGCTCGTGTGTGTCAGGCCGCCGGGGTTGATGATGAGTCCTCGCGCGGTTGGGCCCTGCTCCTGCAGGAAGTCGATGATGGCGCCTTCGTGGTTCGACTGGAAGCAGGTGACTTCGCAGCCCAACTCTTTGCCGCGCGCGACCAACCGCTGATTGATCTCGTCCATGGTCGTGCTGCCATAGATGTGTGGCTCACGTTTGCCCAGGGTGTTCAGGTTGGGTCCGTGGACGACGAGCATGCGAAGTGGTGTCTCAGGCATGGCTTCCCTCGCTTTCCTACGACTCTTGCGCGTCTTGTGCAGATTCGGTGGCGCCGAGTTCGAGCAACGTCTCGCGGATTGCCGCTTCTGGAGCGCCATCGAACAGGGAGGATTCACCGAGCGCCGTGAGCAGCACCCAGCGTACACGACCACCGCGCGCCTTCTTGTCCCACAGGGCGGCGCGCAGCATGGCCGGAGCGCTCAGTCCCTCCAGCCGGGTTGGCAGCCCGAAGCGTTCCAGCAGCGCCTCCATCCGATCGGCCACCGGGCGTGGCGTGACGCCCATACGCCAACCGAGCCGCACTGCAAAGACCATGCCCGCCGAAACCGCTTCGCCATGTAGCCATTGAGAATAGCCCGTCACCGATTCGATAGCATGGCCGAGTGTATGGCCAAAGTTGAGGAGCGCGCGACGTCCGCCCTCGGATTCGCGCTCGTCGCCTTCGATGACGCCCGCCTTGATCGCGACTGAGCGAGCAATTGTCGCCGTCGTCTCGGTGGGGCGCACGGCGAGCAGCGCGCTGGCGTCGCGTTCCAACTGCTCGAAGTAGGCGGCGTCGAGCGCGGCCCCATGCTTGATGACCTCACCCCAGCCTTCGATGCGCTGGCGTGGCGGCAAGGTGAGCAGCGTCGCCGTATCGGCCAGCACGAGGCGAGGATGGTAGAACGCGCCAATCAGATTTTTGCCGCGTGGGTGATCTATCGCCACCTTGCCGCCTATAGAGGCGTCCACCTGGGCGAGCAGTGAGGTTGGAACCTGAATGAGCGGTAGCCCACGCAGATAGGTGGCGGCGGCGAAGCCCGCGAGGTCGCCGACGACTCCGCCGCCGAGCGCAATCAACGCCTCGCCGCGTTCGATGCGGTGTTCAGCCAGCCAATCATGGATGTTGTCGAGGTAATGGCGAGACTTGCTCGTTTCGCCTGCCGGAATGGCGCAGAGTTCAGGCTCGAAGCCAGCGTTGCGCAGGTGGTCCATGAGTGGTCTGGCGTAGAGCGAGGCGACGGACGTATCGGAGACGATGCTCAGACGTGGAGGAAGATTGAGCGCGTGGAGGCGAGTGGGCAGATCGGCGAGCGCACCCCAGCCAACGACGGAGTCATAGCCTGCCCCTGCCGCGACATGGCGTGTAACCGCAGGCGCATGCGCGCCGGGAGCCGCGCCCTGCGAAATCATCTCTGCGGCGATGCTGTTGGCGACCTGCTCTGGAGTGAAGGCGTCAGTCGCGAATCTCGTGTGCGCGTTGGCGTAGTGTGGCTGGCGGCGCAGGCGCATCTCTGTGATGCGCGCGAGGGCGTCCACTCCGGCCAGCATCGGCCGCAGGTCGCCGAGGCTGGCTCCGCGCGCTTCCGCTTCAGCCACGGTGCGGCCTAGCGTTGTCTCGGCTGTGGCGTCCAATGCGACGACCCAGGCGTGCTTCAATGCTAGCGCAAGATTGCCTTCGCGCTCGACGATGCCTGCGCCCGCAGCGATCACCACGTTTCCGCGCGTCAGCGCGCCTTCTAACGCGGCGGCTTCGTGCGCGCGGAAACCATCCTCACCTTCGCGGTCGAAGATGTCACGAATGGACGACCCGACTGCGGCTTCAATGGCGGTATCAAGATCGAGAAATCGCCAGCCGAGCGTCGCGGCCAGCGCGGCTCCCACGGTCGTCTTACCTGCGCCAGTCGGCCCAATCAGCACGATGCGCTCAACTGCTGCGGGTCTGGTCGTGTCGTTGTTCGTCTCCATGCTGGAAATTGTAGCACGCTGTGAATCAACGCCATTGGTTCATGCTCTCCTGCCCATCTGCTAAGATGAAGGTATGGATGAGCTAGATGACTTCTTGCGCCGCTATGAGCAAGCAGCAAAATCGCGCAATTTCGACCACGTTGAACCACTTGTCGCCGACGATGCAACTTTCTGGTTCACCAATGGCGTTTTCGTGGGTAGGGATGCTATTCGTGCGGCCTTTGAAGAGACATGGTTGGCTATCCAGGATGAAAAGTACTCGATATCCAATATCCAATGGATAGCAAAATCAGAAACGCTAGCAGTGTGCACGTATGTCTTCCGGTCGGACGGCATCGTCGATGGACAACGACAAATCTATGACGGGCTCGGCACAAACGTGATCGAGAAACGCGCCGGTCAGTGGCAGATGGCGCATGAGCATCTCAGCGCACTACCAACAAGCGAGCTTTAGGCGCAGGTGAACTTGTCGTAGCGGGTCAAAATGGGGCGCGCGCTATCCCAGTTGGTCGCGGCGGCGTGTCAGGTAGGCGATTTCGGCAGAGTTGCCTGCCAGTTCGATGGCTTTGTCGTAGGCCGCGCGCGACTCCTGACTGCGGCCCATCCGCCGCAGCAGGTCGGCGCGGGTCGCATGGTAGGGATGATAACCTGCCAACTTGTCGTCAAGACGGTCGACAAGCGCCAGCGCCACCTCGGGGCCGTCAAGTTCGGCGACCGCGATGGCCCGGTTGAGGGCGATGATCGGTGAGGGGTCGAGGCGGACGAACTGGTCGTAGAGGGCGACGACCTGTGACCAGTCGGTGTCGCGTGCCTGGCGGGCGGAGGTGTGCACGGCGTTGATTGCTGCGAGGATCTGGTAGCGACCCGGAGGCGCCCCGGTGGCCAGGCGCTCGCGCACCAGCCGATGACCTTCGGCGACCAGCGCCTCGTCCCAGGTTTCACGGTCTTGCTCGCCGAGGGGGACTAATTCGCCACTCGCCGAAACCCGGGCGGCGCGGCGGGCCTCGATGAGGAGCATCAGCGCCAGCAGTCCGGTCGCCTCACCGTCCTCTGGCATGAGGGCACGGAGCAGGCGAGCGAGCCGAATCGCCTCAGCAGTCAGGTCGCGACGGATGGGATCGGTGTCGGGGCCTGTCGCCAGGTAGCCCTCGTTGAAGACGAGGAAGAGGACGGCGAGTACGCCCGACACGCGCGCTGGGAGATCTTCCGCGGACGGAACCCGATACGGGATGCGAGCCGCCTCGATCTTAGCCTTCGCCCGGGTGATTCGCTGCCCCATGGTGGCCTCCTGCGCAAGGAAGACACGGGCGATCTCGGGCATGGTCAGACCGCCGACCATGCGCAGGGTCAGCGCCA
Organism: Ktedonobacterales bacterium; assembly: GCA_036391835.1. GTDB lineage: Bacteria > Chloroflexota > Ktedonobacteria > Ktedonobacterales > JADMIN01 > JAKAIY01. The sequence goes on from DASVZC010000041.1 coordinate 32,959, forward strand.
CGCGGGTTTCCATCGCAAGCGCCGGATGACAGCAGGTGAAGATCAGTCGTAGTCGCTCGTCGTCAACGGCGCCGAGAGGCTCAGATGGGTCGTCGTCGTACAACATCTGAGCTTCTTTCTGCTTGTCGTCGCGCTTGTTCTCGCGTCGGAGCCGGTCAATAGCCTTGCGGGTAGCGGTGGTAGTCAGCCAGGCGCCCGGGTTGGGAGGTACGCCGTCGAGCGGCCATCGCTCGACGGCGGTCGCGAACGCCTCGGCCGCCGCCTCTTCGGCCACGTCGAGGTCACTAAAACGTCTGGTCAGGGTGGCGACCACCCGCGCCCACTCCTCGTGGTGGGCCTGGGTGACCGCCTCCCGTACGTCATTCATGCTTGCTCTTCCAGGAGCGGCCGAAGCTCGACCCTCCGATTGCAGCTCTTCGACCCCTCGGCGGCGAGCTTAAGCGCCACGTCGAGGTCGGGGGCCTTGATAATCCAGAAGCCGGCGAGGTATTCTTTCGACTCCACGAAGGGTCCGTCGGTGTATATCGTCTCCCCACCCCGGTTGTCAATGATGGTGGCGGCGCTGGGCGAAGCGAGGCCGCCGGCGAAAACCCAGTAGCCCTCGGCCTCGAGCCGCTCGTTGAACGTGTCGATGGCAGCCATCTCGGCCGGGGTGGCGGAGCCTGTATTGTCGTCGATTACGGAAACCAGGTAATGCATCTCATTCATCTCCCGTGCTTTGGACGCCCCCATAGGCGCCTTACACCTTTACCACGAACACCCCTGCCCCAATCCTACAGCGCCGCCTCCGAATATTTCTCAAGAACTTTTTGGCGCGCCGTTTGTGGACGATCCGACAGCGAAGACACTACTGGGTCGGATGATTTCATCGTCGCAGTCGTCCGAGCATCAGCAATCTCGACCGCGCCGACCTCACATCCCTGTCGCATTGGTCATTGCGCGCCTGCAACAGGATGCTTCACTTAGGCCAGCGACACGATCTTCTGGAAATTGCTGTAGTGGTGTGTGGGGCGAAAGCCGAGGCGACGGTAGAGCTTGTGCGCGTTGGTCAGGCTCTCAGCGTCGACATTGAGAAGTGCGGAGCGGACACCGTTCCGATGAAATTCGCCGAGCACAAAGAGCATCAGCGCCTCGCCTAGCCCACGTCGTCGCCATGGTCGGCGCACACTCAGATGATGAATCCACCCGGTACCCGCAATGACCTCAACGAGCGCCACGCCTGCGACGTTCTCTGCGGCCCATGCGATGCGCGAGCGTGATGGCTTCTCCATCTCTCCTTGGAGGTTCAGCCGCTCTCGCCACCGCTCGAACGTGCGCGGCGTGTGGCCACGTTGATCCTGGAATGCCTCTTCGTCGGCCAGATAGACTGCCTCTGCATCGTGATGAACGTCGAACGGGCGTATATCGATGCCCTGGATGGCGTCAGGATGTTTCGGCGTCTGCTCTAACGCCAGCGTCATGTGTTCATAGGTCGAGGTGATGTCAAACCCTGAACGCTTGATCGCCTGCTCGATGGCCGGATGGAATGATGTCGCTTGCGCAAAGAGATGGACGCTCTCAATACCTTCGTCTCGCTCAATGTCACGCGCCCGTTGTTCAGCGTGTGCCAGCAGTGGCATGAGTATGTCGGTATTGGCCTGAGTGGACGATGCCCAGATCTGTGCCATGTAGGCATCGTCCAGATGTAGCAACTCAACGTACGCGGCGCACGTTCCATCAGGTAGCGTGGCGATCCAGATGTGGTCAGCCAGTTGTGGACCGAGCGCCTTCCAGGCGGCGGCAAGCTGATCTGCGGTGATGTTGGACATCTCACCGCCAGCGAGTTCATGCGCTTGACGCGCCTGGTATGCGATTTGTACATCAGAGAACATGGGGGGCGAATCGTCCATGACGCCTGTTGGTCGGTGGATTCGTTTACCACAGGTTCTCCCCCAGCGAACGCGAGCGAATGACCATTGCGGCGCACTCCTGGCTGGACCAAAGCGCGCCGCAATGGCCCAGATTATTGCGGTAGCGCGTCCGTTCCTGGCATCGTCGGGGCGTCACTCCCAGCGGGGACGAACGCCGGCACGGGCTCGACGACCGGCTGTTCGGCGTGTTTGCCGCCGCGCATGCGCCAGAAGATCACGCCGCCGACGATGAGCAGCACTATGACGAGGATGCCTCCTCCGATGGGCAATAGCAGCGCCGTGTTGAGTCCGCCACCAACCACGTCGATATCAGTCTCTTCGCCATAGTGTACGGTGTATGTGACCGTATTGCCGTTGATATCGCCACCCTTGTGCGAGGAAATGGAGCCGGGCATGGTGATCGAGAAGGACTCGCGCATGTCCTTCAGATACTGCGAGACATCTGGCATTCCCGAATCCGCGGACGGCGGTGGCGTCGGCATCACCATGCTCATGTGGCCGGTGACATGGAAGGTATTGGTCAGGAAGCCCGACTGCTGCGAGAAGTGCAGTGTGTCCTGGCTGGGAGAGGTGGGCGCGACTGGCAGCGACGAGCCTGCGCCAAGATTCGCGCCGGATTGCGGTGATTCCTGCGCCAACTGATTCAGTTCGTCGATGGACTTGAACGGGCGCGTGTATGCCCAGTAGCTGTAGCCGGTGTCGTCATAGTGGCGATAGCTACCGCCCTGGCTCTTCACCTTCGCGCCGAACTGGTCCATGCTCGTGCTGATCTGGTCACCTGCCATGCTGACGAGTTGTTCAGATAGGCCCATGGTGAGGGTGTATGTGCCTGAGCCGTCGCTGTTGAGCGCGACGTTCCTATCGAGGTGCACGCATCCGGTGAGGGAAAACGCCAACGTGAGCAGCAAGCCCACGACCGCTGTTGAGCGCAGCATTGAGCGCATCCAATGACTCCATTCTGTTCAATCCTGGGAACCATAGCGCCGTTCGTATGGTTCAGCGCATGGTAGCAGGGAAGCGGTTCATCGTCAATCACACGCGGGCGCGCCAAGTGACACGAGCGTAAGGAAAGATTGACGGGAGCGGCTTGGAGCGCTATAACCGAGGGTGGACACTATCCGGCGTCGTGGCGCGTCGCTGGAGTTGGCGACGATGCATTCACAACGCCTGGAGATATCGATAGCATGCTCGAACAATTGCGTGGACGTAACCTCGCCCACGTCGGCTGCACGATCGGCCTGACCCTCGGCCTCATCCTTGGACTGGTGGCCGCGCTCATCATCATCAATGTGATCAATTCCGCCAGCAATATCGATCTGGCGACGTTTGCGTGGTTCGGCGTGACATTCGCGCTCGGCCTGTTCGGCTTCTGGGCTGGCGGCTACTTCTCGAAGCGCGCCTGGGGCGAAAAGTCGGAGTCTACGAAGCGAAACTAGTGGACTACTCCTGCCATAGGCGCATTCGACACGACCGAAAGAAAGAGTCCGAATCCCGGCTTAGGCGCCAGGAGTTCGGACTCTGCGTGTTCGATCACACGATCAACGCTGATCGGTTGCGTTTGTACGACTTAGTACGAGGTTACGCAGCTGCTGCTGGCGTTGCTGTAGATGGGTTGCACGGCGAAGTAGTGTGTGCCGAGCGTGATATTCGTGGAGTTGCTCGCCCACGCGCACAGGTCGCCGTTCTCTTGGCCAGTTGAGCCGGTGCTGGTGATCCAGCCGAAGCTCGTGGACGTGCGCTCCGGGTGCGGATCAGTCATAGCCTCGGCATATTCGTGGCCGCCGACGATAGAGAATCCATCGAAGTAGCCATTGCCGAAGCTATCGTTCGTGCCATTGACGAAGTTCCTGCCGCAGCTTGTGCCAGCGTCTGGGATGTATGGCATATAGGCGTAGGCCATCTGCGTGCCGGAGAGTGGCTCGTCGTGCCAGGCGCACCACTGAGTGCCGAAGCCGCTCATCGAGTGACCATGCGGCGTGAACACGAAGTAGGTCGCGTTGGCGTTGTAGGCGCCGAAGTGGTTCATGAGCCGTGTCGCGGCGTTCTGGATATCAGTCTGCGTCGGAGTGGTGGGAACCGTTGTCGTGTCAACCCACGTGCCCTTGAGCTGACCTGTCGGGTTCGTGATATGCGTGCCGCCAGTTCCGCAACTCGTTGAACCTACGGAAATACCCTGGCAATACTGAGTATCGATGTTGTCCCACTTGCTGCCGCCGACGCCACTGAAGAAGTCAGTGATGTACGTCTGCGCCTGAGCGCTCGTGTAACCGCCTGTCGAGAAACCGGTGCTCCACTGAGAGCCCCACCAGCTGATGTACACGGCTGGCGCTGTTTCCACTGCGCCACCTTGATACACCAGCTTGGTTCCAGCGGTCCTGATTGTCCGTTGACCCGTGAAAATGCCCGCGGCATGTCCGTGCGGAAGCGAAGATATCCCACTCGGCGCGGCAAGGGCTGGGCTGGCAGACGACAATGCGACGAGGCACGCAGCGACGCCGATGACGCTGCGGGCCATGCCTGTGAGGTTCACGCGACGACTCAAGTTAGTCTCCTTGACACTAGCGCTCGGAGGCGCATGACACAGTGCTGGATACCAATCCGTTGAGTGAAGGCGCTACATAGTCTTGTGGCGACCACCTGGTGGAGTGCGAGTCGCATAGAGGCCGTCCGCTACGTGAAGAGCGGAGGATTGGATTCACGAATCCATGTGAATTTTTCTCGCACCAGCCACACCACACCGACTAATAGGGGCAAGAGTACCCAATGCTTGCTCGCTGTGTCAATGGGGTCGATTGAAGTCGCCAATTGAATGGCGGGTTACTCAGGAAATGTTAAGCTAGCGGGCGACAAATGCAGGCCATAACTGAGGCGTAGGCAGTTGTCTCTACACGTTCACCAGCGCGATGCCGACGAGAATGAACGCGATGCCGACCCATTGCGTGCGCGAGAGGCGTTCGCGGAGAAAGATCCACGCCAGCGCGATGGTGACGGAGGTGAAGAGTGAGGAGAGCGTGGCGACGATACTGGTGAGCGCGCCAGCCACGCCGATGTTATACGCCACGTTGGCGCTGATATCGAGGATAGAGCCAGGGATGATCCACGCCCAGAAGACACCTGATCTCGGCGCCAGCGAGCGCGCCGCCGGAACCGAGATACCCTGGGCAAACGCTGGCATGGGGAGCCAACGACGCGACGCTGATCCTATCAGCACTATCGCTGAGAGGGCCAGGAAATCCGCTATCTTACAGATGAGCGCCGTTTCGACGCTTCCCACTTGCTTGACGACCAACCGCAACGCGAAGTACGCCACGCCGAACAGGATCGTCGCGCCAATGGCTTCGGGCACCCCAGGTCCGAGCAAAGCGCTACGCCTTGGGGCGCCGTTGGCTGTGGTTTGTGAAGGTTCGGCAGGCTGAGGGGATGCGATGCTCGAGAGCGCGACGCCGACGAGCAAAAACGCCAGCCCTGCCAACTGCGCGCCATTCGGATGCTCGCCATTGAGCAGCGCGAGGATGGTGACAATGGCGCCGAATGAGGCGGCGATGGGCGAAACGACGGCCAGTTTGCCAATCGCGAATGAGCGATAGAGCAGCGCGGCGCCAAGCATGATGACGATGCCGAGGCCACCAGCCGCCAAGGCTAGCGCGGGCGTGGTGTGATCGAAGCGCAAGGGGCGCCACGGCTCTACGCCTATCACCAACGCGAGGATGCCGAACACCTGCATGAAGTAGAGCACGCGAAACGTGCCCGCCGCATGGACAGCGCCACGCAGTGAGAAGTCCGCGACGCCCCAGCAGATAGCCGCCAGTAGACCCAGCAGCACGCCACTCGCCATCGGACTCCTCACTCGCCTTCGTCGTAATGTGCTTGCCCAGCGAGCGCCGAGACTAGTCTGATTCCTTCGCGCGGGAACGCTCGTGCTGCGTCAGATAGCGCTTGCGCAGCCGAATGTTCTGCGGCGTCACCTCAACCAGTTCGTCGTTGTTGATGAAGTCCAGCGACTGCTCCAGGCTGAGTTTCACTGGCGGCGACAAGCGCACCGAGATGTCAGCGGTAGAGGAACGCACGTTGGACTGCTTCTTTTCCTTGGCGACGTTGACGGTGAGGTCATCAGGTCGGGCGTTGAGGCCGACGATCATGCCCTCATAGACAGGTGTGCCGGGGTCGATGAATGTCTGGCCGCGCGCCTGCGCGTTGTTCAAGCCATAGGTCATCGCCATGCCAGCCTCGGAGGCGATCAGTACGCCGTTACGGTCGGAACCGATCGTGCCTAGCCACGGCTCGTAGCCGGTCAGCATGCTGGCCATCGCGCCGTTGCCCTGCGTGAGCGTCAGGAATTCGTTCCGCAGACCGATCAAGCCACGTGTAGGAATCTCGTATTCCAGGCGCACGTTGCCGACACCGTCATAGACCATGTTGGCGAGGCGCGCCTTGCGCCGTGAGACGTTTTCCGTCACTGCGCCGACGTATTCTTCGCGCGTGTCGATCACCAGCCGCTCGATTGGCTCGACTGTGTGGCCGTTTTCCTCGTGCGTGATGACTTCCGGACGCGACACCTGCAACTCGTAGCCCTCGCGACGCATCGTCTCGATCAGCACGGCCAGGTGCAACTCACCACGACCCGACACGACGAATTCATCGGCGCTGACTCCGTCTTCGACGCGCAGGCTGACGTTCGTTTCGAGTTCACGATACAGGCGGGCGCGCAGTTGCCGCGACGTGCTCCACTTGCCCTCACGACCAGCGAAGGGGCTGGTGTTGACGCCGAAGGTCATCTTGAGGGTCGGCTCCTCGATGGCGATGCTTGGCAGCGCCTCGGGAACTTCGGGGTCCGTCAGCGTATCGCTGATGTTCACCGTATCGAGGCCAGCCAGCGCGATGAGGTCACCGGCGGCGGCCTCCTCTACCTCACGTTTGCCCAAGCCATCGAACGTGAAGACGTACGTGGAGCGACCACGTAGTACCTCGCCCTCGCGGGTAATTCGCGCCAGGGCCATACCGGGCTTGATGGTGCCGCGGTTGATGCGGCCAATCGCGTACTTGCCCTTGTATTCGTCGTAGTCGAGCGTCGTGACCTGCATCTGGAATGGCCCTTCGGTGTCTACCACCGGAGCCGGAACGGTCTCGATGATCGTCTCGAACAGTGGGGTCAGGTCCATGTTGCCGTCGTTCGGGTCGCGGCGGGCGATACCCTCACGCGCAATGGCGTAGAGCACCGGGAAGTCGAGTTGGTCGTCGCGGGTCGCCATCTCCAGGAAGAGATCTTGCGTCCAGTTCAGCACCTGCTCGAGGCGGGCGTCGCGGCGATCGATCTTGTTGATGATGACAATCGGGCGCAGACCCAGGTCGAACGCCTTGCGCAGCACGAAGCGTGTCTGCGGCATCGGGCCTTCGACGGCGTCCACCAGCAGCAGACAGCCATCAGCCATATTCAGCACGCGCTCGACCTCACCGCCGAAGTCGGCGTGACCTGGCGTGTCGAGGATGTTGATCTTGACATCTTTGTAGTGGATCGCGGTGTTCTTGGCAAGAATCGTAATGCCACGCTCGCGCTCCAGGTCGTTCGAGTCCATGATGAGCTCGCCGACCTGCTGATTCTCGCGGAAGACTTTGCTCTGCTTCAGGAGTCCATCCACCAGCGTCGTCTTGCCGTGGTCAACGTGAGCGATAATCGCGACGTTCCGGATATCTTCGCGGACGCGCTTGGCAGACGCGCCATCAGTTCGTTCCATCATCTGCATACTTCTGTGTTCTCGTACTCTTTCCTGCGGCGTCCGCTGTGGCCATGTCACCCGCGAGTCGCGGAAAACACGTAGCCTGCTCAGCATCGGAACGATGTAAAGATGAAATGGCGCGTATGCGCGCAAAGGCGGGCGCAGCGCACAGACCACGCACTGCGTCCGCCGTCGTTGGTGGTAACGGCGCTTTTGCGCCGCCTGAGCGCGCCTCATCCTCCGCCGTCAGTGGCGTCTCGCAATTGCCTTACCCACGCGCTCTCAATGAATAGTATATCACGCCAGGCTCTCAAGGAACGAGCGCCAATCCATTCGTCAGTTCTCAACTACTAGCTATGACAGCAATAACGTGTCATCGTCACTAGCAGAAGCGGCGATGAGATTGAGGTGTTTGGTGTGGGCCCAGCGGGTGTGGAGACATACACCAGTGCGCTTGTACCAGGGACAACTACAACAGAAGCCGTGACCTTCCATATAGTGGACGAAGTAGACGCCATTACTGCCATTTTGCACTGTGTAGGTGCCTGGGATCACTTCGGTTACCATCGGTTCGACGTCATCCACCGAGCGTTGCGCTTCGACGAGGATTTCGCGTACTTCGTGTTCGGTTTCCGTGATGTCGAGCACATTGCTGTGTAAGCGTTTGATGACCGGCTGGAAGACAACGAGCCAGACGAGCGCAAGGGTCAGCGTTAGGGTGATGCCCGTCACGATCGTCGATTGGTAAATACTCATGGTGTCGGCGCGCGCATAGCCTTCTAACTCACCGCTGACATGCTCAATCGCGGTAGTGTAGATGTCGGCCTGCCCTTGGAGCGAGTACATCTCGAACCGCACCTGCACGTCAGTCGGTGAGAGTTGTGTCGGATTGGTCTGCGTCACTAACGAGGCCACCTGCTGTTGCAGCGCGTTATAGCTGGCGTCAGCAGCGTGGAGCAGTGAGCGTTCGTTCGGTCCAAGTCGCGCCAGAAGCACATCATGCTTGGCAGTCCAGTCTTGAAGGCTCGAAGTCAGATCCTGTTGATATCCCTGGTCGCCTGACTCGATGACGACGTTTGAATCGCTGACCATCTGTTGAGTGAGCGTGCGCTCTTGCTCGACGACAATGAGAGTGCTCGACAGACTGGACTCATCGTGGAGCAAGAGCAGCGTCACCGTGGTGGCGATGCTAAAGATGGCGCCGATGAAGCACAGAACTAACACCGCTTTCAAGCGCAATTCGGCGATAAAGCTAAGCTGTTTTTGGAGCTTTTTGTGTGTGGCCTGCTGCTTCATGTCGGAGACACTGTGCTGTGGCGACATACTGCTTTCCCCTTTCCAGCGGTGACGTTCGGCGCAACGATCATGCGTGTCGTGATATGGCTCTGTGCGCTATCCCTTGACTGCGCCCTCGGTGAGCCCGCGAACGATCCATCGCTGTGTAAGCAGCGCGATGATCAAGACAGGCACGGTGATTACAACTGCGGCAGCCATCAGGCCACCCCAGTCGATCTGGGCATAGGAGATGAAACTGAAGATAGCGACAGGCAGTGTCTTTGTGTTTTCGGTAGCAAAAATGATCGAAAACAGGAAGTTATTCCAGGAGAACACAAAGGCCAGGATGGATGCTGATATGACACCCGGACCGGACAGCGGGAGAATGATCCAGACGAGGGCCGAGAACATGGATGCGCCATCGATGCGCGCTGCCTCATCAAGCTCTCTGGGGATCGCTTCGAAGAAAGGGATCATCACCCAAACGATGAAGGGTAGCCCGACGAGCATGTGCGTGAGGATGAGCGCCGCGTAGGTGTCAATGAGATGGACCTGCCGAAAGAGAATGAACCAGGGTATCAGCAGCGTAATACCTGGAATCATACGCCCCATGAGAATCAGCACAGCAAGGCCGCGGTGTTGGTAGCGAGCGATGGCGTAGGCGGCTGGGAGCCCAAGGATCAGACTAAAGAGTGTGGAACCAGCCGCTACGAGCAAGCTATTCCAAAAGAAGGCGAGGAAGTTCTGTGACTGGAAGACATCGACGTAGTTTGCGAGGGTTGGCTTGAAGATAAGCGCTGGAGGAGTCGAGTTGATATCCAGCGGTGTTTTGAAGGAATTCAACGCCATCCAGAGGAGAGGTAGTAAGAAGGCGCCGAGGATAAGCAATCGAAGCAGGTTGTATCCTACCGCGTCGAGCGCACGTATGACGGTGCGCTTTCGTGACTGACTATGGCGCGTCTGGGCGGTGAGTCGAATGCTGCTCATGGTAACTCCGATGTAGGGCTGGTAGAGCGTGGCCATGGTCGCTGGTGAGCGCGCTCGACGATTGGTGGAGTGAATGCGCTCCTTTTAACGCTCTTCGTGACGGGCAGAAGGCGTCGTGTCATGACTGGAATCAGACCAGGCGCGCATGACGTGTACCTGGATCGCTTGCTCCGCTCGCTCAACGTCGTTGGCGCGCAATGCGTCAACCAGCGGTTGGTGACTCAGGGCAAGCTCATGGATGTCGGAGAAGTAGTCACGATAGTGTTGCACAACGAAGCGCTGTATCTGGGCGCGCAGTGGCGCCCAAACAGAGAGCAGTGTATGGTTTCCGGATAATTGGCACACGTGTGTATGAAACTGCATGTCGACGTTGAGCACGGAGACGATATCGTCATGGTCGGCGGCGCGCACCATCCTCTCGATCATCGTCTGAAGCTCATCACAGGCTTCGCGGGTGATGATTTGAGCGGTGCGGCGGAAGGTTATGCGCTCGAGGACGTTGCGTATCAGGAAGACGTCGTACATGTCTTCACGCGAGAGTTGGGTCACGAAGGTCGCGCTATGACTGTAGCGTTCGACAAGCCCGTCACGCTCCAGTCGTTGAAGCGCATCGCGAACAGGCCCCTGACTTGTGCCAACCTGACGAGCGATTTCTAGCTCGACAAGGCGATCACCGCCTTTGAGCCTGCCTTCGACGATGGCGACGTAGAGTTGCTCCCAGACGTGGTCAGCGAGTGTGGAGAGTTCGATCTTTTGAGCGCGTAGAGGCGGCTCAGACCCCTGTGAATTGGTTGGGCGGCGCGAGTCTCCCGGCATGCTGTCACCTCGATTAATGATTATCAATGATTATGTGGAACACATCGAACCTTGTCAAGCAATAAGAATATATCAAGGTGGCGCTCATACACGCAGGGATTGCTGGTTGAGAACGCTGTTCCCTATCAGCCGCTGAGTTCATCAGTTGCCAGCGTAGGCATCTCATGTCGTCGTGGGTGGGATTCCTGTGTCTTGTCTCGCGGCTTACGCTGATTGGCTGTCGGCGCGTTTCAGGGTCGCAGTCACGGGGGTTGACAAGGGGTACGTCCGTCACTATAGTGAATTATTGATAATCACTAATCACTAATCGAGAGAGGGAGAAAGACTGGCAATTCTCCTCTTTCGAGCGGGGCAGGGCCCTGCCTCCTGGCGGTTCGGCTTCCAATGGAGAGTCTGTGCGCTCTCCCGCGCTACATGCTACCAGTGAGTAGCGGTAGGAAAGGAAAGACCAGTGTCGGTTTTTCGATCTCTGCGGACTTTGCAGTCCACGGCTGCGCTTGCGCTCTGCATACTTCCAGTGCTTGCAGGCTGCGGTAGTGCAAGTAAGCCCGTCAACTCAGCCAAGCCCTACGCAGGTACCACGATCCGGGTCTTATTCGCGAACCATCCCTGGACAGATGCGGTCAAGCCACTTCTGGCGCACTTTCAGCAGCAGACCGGCATTACTGTCAAAGCGGAGACATACGGTGAAACGCAGCTCTCACAAAAGCTGACGGTAGAGTTTGTGAGTGGCAACTCGGATGTAGACGTGTTTATGAACCGTCCGCTGCAAGATGGCCAACTCTTTCAGAAGAATGGTTGGTACACCGATCTCAAGCCGTATGTGACCGACAGCGCGAAGACACCTGCTGACTACGATTTCAGCGATTTCAGCGCCAAAGCAGTCTCTACCACCACGATTAAGGGCAAACTTACCGCGATACCGGTGGTGGTTGAGCACGAGGTGCTTTATTATCGCAAAGACTTGCTTCAGAAGGCCGGCCTGCAGGTGCCAAAGACCCTGGATGAGCTCCAGAAGGACGCCGTTCTTTTGAATGCGCCTGGAGACCACTATGGGTTTATCGCTCGTGGTATGCAGGCGGCGGCTGTGACACAGTTCTCCAGCTATCTGTATAGCGAGGGCGGAGACTGGTTCGATCCGGCGACAAAGAAAGCCACTCTGACGACTCCCCAAGCGCTCGCAGCGTTCAATCTCTATGGCAAACTGCTGCACGACAGCGGACCTCCGGGAGTGGTCAATATGAATTGGCCGCAAGCAGTCGCGGTATTTGCTCAGGGGAAAGCGGCGCTATACACAGATGCCGACTCGATCTACAACAACGTGCTTGACCCAGGCAAATCTCGCGTAGCGACCGAAACGGGCATTGCGCCGTTCCCCGCGGGTCCAAACGGTTCGGTCCCATATGCGGTGGTGCCGTGGTCGCTGTCGATGAGCGCAACGGCGCCGCACAAGGGCGCAGCCTGGGAGTTCATCAAGTGGGTGACAAGCAAGTCGATCACCCGTGCCATTCAAGGCGGCTCGGCGGTGCCGGAAGCGCGCACATCGGTCTACAAAGATCCAGCGGGCGTCGCTAAGTTCCCGGCGGATTTTGTAGCCACCGCTCAGGCTGAGGCGAATGGAAAGTCGTTTGATCGCCCGTACATTGTGCAGGTGGTCCAGGCTCGCGACATCATCGGCACTGTGATCGTTGCCTCCATTCAGGGGCAGGATGTGACTGCCGCTGCCGACAAAGCGAACACACAATTCCAAGCGCTCTTAGACAAGGAACCGTAAAAGCAGAAGGGCATCGGTCGGGAATCAGCTTCTCTACCGATGCCCCTCGCGCATGTATCAGATCGATGAGGAAGGCGTGAGGGGCGTCATCATGCGTGATGTGGAGCAGCGCGATATGAAGCGGCAGCAGACAGTGAAGCAAGGAGCGCAGCGCAATGGACGCGCCATCCCACGGCGCAGAGACCATCTCGAGCGACACGCGCGCTGGGTGTTGCCGCTTCCCGCAGTGCTGTTCATCGTCGTCATGATGCTCTTTCCTGTTATATACACAGTCAAAAACAGCCTAACAGATATGAACCTGACCTCTGGGGCAGCGACTTCATTTGTTGGGCTAGCGAACTATGGCGCATTGCTGCGAGACACCCGGTTTGTTTCCTCCGTCTGGCGAACATGCTATTTTACTGCGCTGGCTGTGGGGGTCGAGGTCGTTCTCGGGGTGAGTATCGCGTTAGTGCTCCATCGCGAGAGCAGAGGCAAGAACCTGGTGAATGCCATTTTCTTGCTTCCGATGATGGCGACTCCGGTTGCTATCGCTATGGTCTGGCTGCTGATGTATGAGCCGACTATCGGCGTCGCTAACTTTGTCTTGCAGTCGTTCCATTTGCCCGCGGGTTTGTGGCTTGCGGGATCTGGGTCGGTCATTCCGTCGCTGGCGCTCGTGGATATCTGGGAATGGACACCTATGGTCACGCTCATCGTGCTTGCGGGATTGTCCAACCTGCCGAGCGATGTGTACGAGGCCTCGAGAGTGGATGGCGCCAGTCCCTGGCAACAACTGTGGCGAATCACGCTTCCGCTGCTGCGGCCAACAATAGTCGTCGCAGGATTACTGCGGTTTATTGATGGATTCAAGACGTTTGACATCATTTACACGATGACGGGTGGCGGCCCAAACTATGCTTCTGAAACGCTGAACATGTACATTTATGAGCAGGCGTTTAACTACTACAACTTCGGCTATGCGTCGTCGATGTTGGTCGTATTCTTTGCGCTGATTATCGGCATTACCTTGTTCATCACCTACGTAAGGAAGACGTGGGAGGTGTAGCCCCAGAGAGGCCGGTAGTTTCAGTGTCTCTGAACCTCTGAAGTATGCTACTCTGTGAGGACGCGTGGCATTAGCGTCCCGCGAGAGTAAGGGCGAATGAATCGCCCGGTGACCCAGGGGAGGGCGGAGACATGTCGCGCGTCGCGGAAACGAGCGAAGGAGTCGGCTCGGCAGCGCTCGCCGGCATACGGAAGCTGGGCGGCGGCATGCTCGGCTATCCGCGCAACGTCTATCTCCTCCTTTTCTTCACTCTCGGCAAGGGGTTTCAACTCAGCATCACGCAGGTCACGCTGAGCCTGTACGCCTATAGCATTGGCTTTAAGCAAGACTTCGTCGGCCTGCTCGTCGCGGTTCCCTCGCTCGGCTCGCTGATCGCCGCCATCCCGATTGGCTATCTGGCTGATCGTGTGTCGCGTAAACCGCTGCTGATCATCACCGGAATACTCAATCCCCTGGCGATAGCGGTCATCGCGTTGTCTACCAATGCGACGGTGATGATCGCGGCGAGCGTCATCAATGGCATGCTGGCCTCGGCTTACTGGGTCAGTATCATCCCGATGCTCACTGAAAGCGTGGACGCCAAGCGACGCGTGAGTGTGATGTCGCTCAATACGTTCCTGATGTTGGGCATCGGATCGCTTGGCGGCGGCATCGGCGGCGTGGTGCCGGAGTGGGTCAGTTCCATCACAGGACTCGCCGCTGCTTCGCCAGTCCCGCTACGATTCGGCGTATTGACGGCGGCGCTCATCACGTTCATCCCGACGATTCCGCTGTTCTGGCTGATCGAGCGGCGAAAATCAGCCGGCGCCAGCGCCACGGCATCGTCAATGGAAACGGTGGAAGCCGCCGCAGCGCAGCAGGTCGAGGCTGAAACGCATGAGGCAGACGCGATTCGACCGAGCGCAAGGCCAATCGCGTTGCTCTTCTTGCTGCTGCTCATACCAGATGTGCTCTACACGGCGGG
>DASVZC010000042.1:0-8947 GCA_036391835.1 Ktedonobacterales bacterium
CACATCCAGAGACTCTCGATTTCGTTCCACAAGCAAAGCCGCGTCGGCGATCTTTCTGCGCGCCTGACTTCCGACATCCAGAATATTCAAGACATGGTATCGTCGGGGCTAAACAACCTCATCACCAATACGCTCTCAATCTTCGGTGTGGTCATCGTCGTGGCGCTGGTGGACTGGCGATTCGCGCTGCTGATGCTCGGCGCGACACCGTTATTGCTCTTCGTAGCGGGCTCCTATCGCAAGCGCATCCGACAGGCATCCAAGAAGTTACGCACCGCGGAAGGGCAGGTCGGCGCAACCGCCCAGGAGAAGATTGGCGCCATTCAGGTCGTGCAAGCCTTTGCCAACGAAGATGATGAAGCAGCGCAATTCGCCCACCAGACTCGCAAAAGTCTGAATGCCGGTCTGGAACTTTCGCGCCTGCAGTCTGAACTGAGTCCGCTGGTGGATCTGGTCGGCGTGATCGCCCTCGCCGCCATCACTTGGCTGGGCGCACGAGAGGTCATCCTGGGGCGCATTACGTTGGGCTATCTGCTGCTCTTCACTACTTATCTGCGCTCGATTCTGTCTCCGGCGCGCCAGTTAGCAAAGCTCTCGACCCAGTTTAGCAAGGCGGACGCCAGCGCCGAGCGTATCCAGGATCTGCTGGATATCCAGGCCGATGTGCGCGACCTGCCCGGCGCGCGCACCGCCCCGCAACTGCAAGGGGCAGTGACATTGCAGAACATCTACTTCGGGTACGGAAAAGATCAGCCGATCTTGAGGGATGTTTCGCTGCGCGTGAAACCCGGGATGACGGTCGCATTGGTGGGGCCGACTGGCAGCGGAAAAAGCACGTTCATTGGCCTCATCCCACGATTCCATGACCCACAGGAGGGCGTTGTCCTGCTAGACGACATTGATGTGCGTCGTTTCACCCTGCGATCCCTGCGCGACCAGATCAGTCTGGTCTTGCAGGAGCCGGTGCTTTTCAACGGCACCATCCGTGACAACATCGCCTATGGCCGGACGGGTGTCAGCGATATGGAAGTCCTGCTCGCGGCAAAGGCTGCGAATGCCCATGAGTTCATAAGCCGCCTGTCACATGGGTACGGCACAGTGATTGGCGAGCGAGGCGGCACGCTCTCAGGTGGACAGCGGCAGCGCATCTCCATCGCTCGCGCTGTAGTTCGCAACGCGCCGATTCTGCTCCTGGATGAGCCAACGAGCGGCCTGGATGGTGAGTCGGAGGCTCTGGTCATGGATGCGGTGCGGCGTCTGATGCGCGGGCGAACGACGTTTGTGATTGCGCACCGGCTTCGCACTATTGAGCATGCCGACATGATCGTCGTGCTGGAGCGCGGACGCATCCGTGAAGTCGGGACACACAGCGATTTGATACGCATGGGCGGAATGTATGCTCGCCTGCATGCGCGCCAGTTCGCCGATGGACCGGGAACTGCTCAGCCGGCGCCCATAGCGACGCCATCGCGGAGGGAACTCCCGAGACCGCCCTCTGTCCACAACGAAGGTCGTGACATTCCAAGACCTTGAAGCGACCGCCCCACACACGTTCCCAATTCACTTCGAGAATGGCGCGATAGCGAGCGAGGAACTACCACATGCGATGTTTGGTCACTGGCGCGGCCGGCTTTATCGGCTCACACCTCTCTGAAAGGCTAGTCACATTGGGCCATGATGTCGTGGGGGTAGATTCCTTCAATACCTACTACGACCCGACCATCAAACGGCAGAACATCGCCGAGGTGTCCGGCAACTCACGTTTCACCTTGATCGAGGCTGACCTAGCGGAGGCAGATTTAGCGCCGCTGCTCGATGGCGCAGACTGGATCTTCCATCTGGCGGGACAACCCGGCGTGCGTGGAAGTTGGGGCGACCAATTCAGTGGCTACCTGCGCAACAATATTCATGTCACGCAGCGTCTGCTGGAGGCGGCGCGGTCGCATTCGCCGCAGCGACTGGTCTACGCCTCCTCCTCCTCAATTTATGGCGATGCGCCAACACCGATGCGCGAGAGCGCGCGTCCGCAGCCAGTCTCGCCATATGGCGTCACCAAGCTCTCGGGTGAGCACCTGATGGAAGCCTATCATAAGAGCTATGGCGTCCCCACTGTTAGCCTGCGCTTCTTTACGGTGTACGGTCCACGACAGCGCCCCGACATGGCATTTAACCGCTTCCTACGCGCCATCGGCGAAGGTCAACCGGTGCATCTCTATGGAAGTGGCAATCAGACCCGTGACTTTACCTATGTCGGTGACATTGTTGACGCCTGCCTACGAGCCGTAACCGCAGACTGCGTGGGCGCCGCAATCAATCTCGGTGGTGGGGCAAGTGTAACAGTCAATTATGTGCTGGAGTTGTTAGGCGAAATCACTGGGAAGCGAGTGCAAGTGGTGCGCCAGGCTGGGCCGCGCGGTGACGCCCCACATACCGCCGCTTCCACTCAACAGGCACGAGAACTCCTAAACTGGCAGCCCAAAGAGTCGCTGGTTGATGGGTTGCGCAATCAGGCAGAGTGGCAACTTGGCGCCGACAAACTCACCAGGCACACGGTGGCTTCCATTAGCACACGGACGCAGCACAACGTTCCACGGCTGGTAATCTATGGCCACGATACCTATGGGCTGGGGCATCTTCGACGCAACCTGACCATCGCCGCGGGGCTCTCGCAGGCATATCCCGACCTGTCTCTACTGCTCCTGACCGGTTCGCCAGCGGTGCAGCATTTCCCGTTGCCTCCGAACGTGGACTATGTGAAACTGCCTGCTGTCGTCAAAGTGGCGGACGAACACTATCAGGCGCGAACGCTGCGTATGGAACCAGCCGAGATCGTGCAGATGCGCTCGGCGATCGTGCGGGAGACGGTCGCCAGCTTCGCGCCTGATGTATTGCTCGTGGACCACGCGCCGATCGGAATGAAGGGTGAGCTACTACCTGCGCTGCAAGACCTCCGCAAATCACGTCCACAGGCCAAGATCGTGTTAGGCCTGCGTGACATTATTGACGAACCTGCGCGCGTTCGCGCTACCTGGGCAGAGCAGGATGTTGCCTCTGTGCTGGAGCGCTACTACGACTCGATCTTGGTGTACGGAGTTCCCGAGGTATTGAACGTCGTAGACGCATACCAAATGTCGCCCGAAAGCGCGGCAAAGACGCGCTATTGCGGCTACTTGCCGCGCCAGCGCTCCTCTGCGCACCCACAGGCGACACGCGCCACCTATTGCGCGCCGGGCGAGCGATTGGTTGTGGTGGCAGCCGGAGGTGGCGGCGACGGTTACTCGTTACTCTGGCAGTATCTGCGCTCACTGGCTGAGGAGGAGTCACCCGAGCGAGTGGCGAGTGTCGTGGTGACCGGTCCCTTCATGCCCGCAGATGAGCGTGTGGAATTAGAGCGGCTGGCGGAGCGACATCCGCGAGTACGTCTCATCGACTTCACCGACGACATGCTCGCCCTCTTGCAAGCCGCGGATGTCGTGCTGTGCATGGGTGGGTACAACACGATGTGCGAGGTGCTCTCGGTGGGCGCACGTGCACTCGTGGCCCCGCGCTCAGCGCCGCGACATGAGCAATTGCTGCGCGCGAATGCCTTCGAGCGGTTGGGGTTAGCGCGCGTCATCCAGCCAGATTCGCTGACTCCGCAGTTGGTTGCGCAGCAAATTGCAGAGACACTCGCGAGCGTCGAACGCGGAGACAACTCCGAGCGCGCGGCGCTTGACATGTTCGTGGGTTCTGGCGCGCTGGATGGTGTGAACGCGACGGTGCGCGCCATAGGCGAATTGTTCGAGCGCGTTCTCGTCGCCAAATAAGCCTGTTGACTGGCAAGGGTTAGACGAGCGTCATGCGAAAGTCCATATAAAGGGATGTTCAGGTGTCCGACGAGTTAGTGATATCCAGCCCACGTGTGCGAATCGCCTACCTGCTAAAGCGCTATCCGCGTCTGTCAGAAACTTTCATCCTGCATGAAATGCTGGCGCTCGAAGCGCGTGGCGTGGATCTGCATGTCTATGCGATGATGGATCCAAACGAGACAACCGTACATCCCGACGTCAAGCGCCTTGCGGCTTCCGTCACGTATCTGCCGCTGCCGACGCTTGGCAATGTGAGTCTACTGGCTCGCACGCACTCGATCTTGTTGTGGCGCGATCCACGTCGCTATTTCGCGAGTGTGAGGCTGGCGCTGACACGCTCAAACTCGCTCGTCGGGCTTCGGCATCTATTACGCGCTGGTTGGCTGGGACTCGATCTCCAACGGAAGGGCATCCGACACCTGCATGCTCACTTTGCGCATGGTCCCGCCGCCACCGCGCAATTTGTCCATGCGCTGACAGGGATGCCGTACAGCTTCACCGGACATGCCAAGGACATCTACACCACCGAGAAGGCGCGGGTGTCGCAGCGCATGCGCGAGGCGCGGTTTGTTGTCACCTGCACATCGCACAATATGGAGTACCTGGCAAACCTGGTGGACGCCAAAACGGCGCAGCGACTTCACCGCATCTACCATGGTGTAGATTTGCGGCGCTTTCACCCTCAAGAACCCATCGAACAGGAGAAGCCGGTCATTCTCGCCGTGGGGCGCCTGGTCGAGAAGAAGGGGCTGAGGTATCTCGTGGAGGCTTGTGCGATGCTGCGCAATCGCGGCATCGCCTTCCGCTGCCTGATTGTGGGTGGTGGCCCGCTACGCGACGCACTATATGAACAAATCACCGCGTTGCAGTTGGACGAGACAATCGAACTTCTTGGACCGCGTACGCAGGAAGAGGTAGCGCAGATCTATCGCCAGGCGACGGTTATGGCGTTGCCCTGCGTAGTGATGGACAATGGCGACCGCGACGGCATTCCCAATGTGCTAGTGGAGGCCATGGCCATGGGCATTCCAGTTGTCTCCACGGCCATCTCTGGCATTCCAGAGTTAGTGCAGCATGCGCACAGCGGGCTGCTCGTCCCGCCACGCGATGCGGCGGCGCTCGCTGAGACGTTGGCGACGCTATTGGCGGACGCTAATCAGCGGCGCGCGTTGGGAGAGGCTGCACTCCAGGTCGTCGCTGAGCGTTTTGACCTCGCCCACAATGCCGCCCGACTCGAAGCGCTCTTTGCGGCGACTCTGGTTGCGGATGGCCAGACGCCAATCACACAGGCGCCGACAGCGGAGCCGACGAAATGATGAGAATTCTTTACCTCTCCTCCGATTTTGGCATTCCCGTGCGTGGATTCAAGGGGGCATCTGTCCACATCCGTGAATTGACCGATGCTCTGACAGATCTTGGTCACGAGGTGATCGTGCTGACCCCGAACGTGGGCGAGGGCAACTCCACCCGCGCAGAGGTTCGGATTGTCACTGCGCCACGTCTTCCAGAGCCACTCGTTCGCGCTCTACGCCGCGTCGGGGCGCCCTGGGGGCGTGGAAAGCAACTGGAGCGCGAGGTCCGTGAACTCTGGTACAATGTCACGCTGGTTCACGCTGCCGAAGCGCTAGTGGCGGAGTGGCGCCCCGACATGATCTATGAGCGCTATTCGCTCTTTGGGCTTGCGGGCGGCGCGTTGGCCCGTCGCCTGCGCCTGCCGCACCTGTTGGAGGTCAATGCGCCGCTACGGCAGGAACGCCAGCGGGTGCAGGGACTTGCGCTCGACTTACCCGCGCGCTTGGCCGAGCGCCACATCTTCAGCGCAGCAGGTCGCATCCTCTGTGTTTCGCGCACTGTCGCCGATTATGTGATCGCGCACGGCGGACGTACAGGCACTATACAGGTGCAGCCGAACGCAGTGGATGGCGCAAAGATCCATCCCAACGCTCTCAACGTCGCACTACGCACACAACTAGGCTTCACGAATGATGATGTTGTCGTCGGGTTCGTTGGTAGCCTGAAGCCATGGCACGGTGTCGAGGGTCTGACACAGGCGCTGGCCTCGGCGCAGTCGCTTGCGCCACAATTGCGTCTACTCGTGGTTGGAGATGGGCCAGCGCGCCCGCACATTGAGCAGGTGATCGCCGAACTTCGGCTGAACGATTCCGTGCGACTGGTGGGCAATGTGGCGCATAGCGATGTCCCAGCCTATCTTGCTGCGATGGACGCAGCAGCGGCTCCGTATGAGGATATGGTGGACTTCTATTTCTCTCCGCTCAAAGTCTTCGAGTATATGGCTGCGGGTCTCCCCGTCATCGCGCCGCGCCTGGGGCAGATTTCCGAATTGATCACCGACGGCGTCGATGGCTTGCTCTACACGCCAGGCAGCGTACCAGAGTTGAGTAGCGAGCTAGCACGACTCGCCGAGGACGCTGCACTCCGCGTCCGTCTAGGCGCCTGCGCCGCTGCGCGTGTAAGCGCACACCACACCTGGCGGGAGACTGCACGACGCGTCGTGTCGCTCGGCCAGTACTCGCCACGCTAGCTCTCCGGTGCCCGCACCTTCGCGACGTATTCTGGGGCAGCGCTGGTCTCTTCGCGAGCGCTGGTCTGCGCATGCATCGGCACAGACGCAGACTATTTACCCGCCTGATGTGGCATCAGGCGGTCTACCTGCCCTGGCGTTCATGCGAGGCTCTCGCTGGACCACATCTCGTTGCCTTGGGCTCAGGATTGTGTTCATGTCAGGCGCAATCTCTCTCGCCTTCGAAGTGTGGCGTCTACGGTGATGCGGAGACCCGGGAACGCTTTCTAAAAAGGCGCCGACCAACCTGACAATCGCCTGGAAGGCGAGAGACTGCCCTTGTTGGTATTGTACTGTCAAGCCCGCACGCGCTACCCGCTGCCGCAGCTCCGCCAGATCGGAGTCCAGAACCATTTGCATCGCTGTCACGCCGGTCGCTTGGCCAAGTGTGTCAATAGCACCGAGTAGTCGTGCCTGTTGTGCAAGATGAGCCGGTTGGGATGCGATGTTCGGGAGGACTATTGCCATCTGGGCGGCGACACCTAGGAGGCGACGGTCAACGAAGGCTGCGCTCCTCTCAAGCCCGATTCGGATGTGGTCTACAGCCTCGACGAGATCTCCACGCCGCATCGCGAACCACCCACGGTTGACATGAAGGTTACCAGCGAACAACTCCTCCCCTGCCGACTCGAATTGCGTCAGGGATTCCTGCAGGTATGTGGCAGCTTGCTCGACTTGCCCTTGCGCCAGTGTCGCGGCCCCGAGGAACATGAGGGTGAGACCTGTCAGGTGGGAATCTTCGAGGGGCCGCTCTCGACGGAGGGCTTCGTGAAATGTTGGAATGCTACCCGCGATATCCCCCGCATACAGCATGAGGACGCCCAGGCATGTGCTTGCGCGTGCGATTTCCGCAGGCTTGCCCCGCTGTCGCGCCATCGATAGCGCCGACTTCAAGCTCAATGTCCTATTGGTCCTCGACCCACTGGCGCAGCCGCGGAAAGGCATCACCAAGCGCATCCAAGATGAGTTTGGCGCCCAAACGGTCATGCAGGTTGGCGGGATGCACGACCACCTTGAGCAGCCGCCTCCAGCGTGTCCGCCAGCACATGCCGCTGGCGCCAACTCATCTACTTGCCCCCATGTAGCCTCACAGCCCGCCCTGCTGGATCTTGACGGACTGGCTGTCGATGATCGCGGCGCTCGGTGTGAACATCGCGCGTGGCTCGTAGCGAGCAGGCAGCCACGATGGGAGCGAACCAGGATCACTCGCCGCTGTCGATGGCTATGATACTCCCCAAAAACTGGACAGCCCCATACGTTAAAGAAGCAGAGGGTAAAGAGCCAAAAGGAACCGCGACGTATGGGCATTCAGCGAACGGGAACCGAGCGCACGACAGGTAGGCCACGCCGACGGCATAGCAGCGAGTTCAAAGCGCGTGTCGCCGTGGAGGCGCTCAAGGGGCAGAAGACGCTCAACGAGTTGGCGAGTGAGTTCGGCGTGCACCCGGTGCAGATTGCGCAGTGGAAACGCCAACTGCTGGACGCCAGCGCAGGCGTGTTTGAGAGTGGCTCGACGGGTCGGCGCGAGCGCGAGCAGGAGCAGTTGGTGGAGCAGCTCTACCAGGAGATCGGCCAGTTGAAGGTGGAGGTGGACTGGCTGCGAAAAAAGGGCATCTCCCGCTTGTCCAACAACGGGCGCTGATCGAGCCTGCTCATCCGCAGCTGAGCATCGCACGGCAGTGTGATCTGCTCGGCATCGCGCGCTCGAGCTGGTACTACGAGCCTCAAGGGGAGACAGCGGAGAACCTGACGTTGATGCGGCTCCTGGATGAACAGTACACCAAGACGCCGTTCTACGGGGTCGAGCGCATAACGGCCTGGTTACGGCAGCAAGGGTATGCGGTCAATCCCAAGCGGGTGCGCCGTCTGTTGCGGCTCATGGGCCTGGAAGCGCTCTATCCCAAGCCGCGCTTGAGCCTGCCGGGAGCCAACGAGAAACGCTATCCGTATCTGTTGCGCGGACGCGCCATCACTGCGGTCAACGACGTATGGAGCACCGATATCACCTACATCCGGCTGCAGCGCGGCTTTCTCTATCTGGTGGCGGTGCTCGACTGGTATTCGCGCTATGTGCTCGCCTGGGAGCTCTCGAACACGCTGGACACGCGCTTTTGCCTGGAAGCGCTCGAGGGCGCGTTGCGGCAGGGTCAGCCGCACATCTTCAACACCGATCAGGGGGTCCAGTTCACCAGCGCCGCCTACACGGAGCGGCTGGAACAGGCGGGCATTCAGATCAGTTGGGATGGACGCGGGCGGGCGCTGGACAACGTCTTCGTCGAGCGCCTCTGGCGTTCAGTCAAATGGGAGGAGGTCTATCTTCGCGACTATCACACGGTCGCCGACGCCGTGAGCGGCCTCGACCGCTATTTCCGCTTTTACAATCACGAACGGCCACACCAGGCGCTGGGCTATCAGACACCGGCTCAGGTCTACGGCGTGGCCTCCTGAACACGTTACACCGCTCGTTTCATTAACGTATTTTGGGCCTCAGGCTGTCTTGACATTGGGGAGTACCTCA
>DASVZC010000043.1:0-15862 GCA_036391835.1 Ktedonobacterales bacterium
TTCTTCCTGAGCCTCGACGACGATATGCAGCTGTTCTATGCGCGGGCGCAACTGGACCCACAATTCACCCAGGTCATCGAACGGCTCTATGGCCTGCATCAGGTCAAGTTCCTGACGCCGTTCGAGAACGCCTGCTGGGCAGTGCTGACACAGCGCGTGCCGATGCGGATGGCGCGGCAGATCAAAGACCGACTGGTCATGCGATTCGGCCCCTCGCTCACGCTGCCAGAGGGCGTCTCTCGCGCGTTTCCCGAGCCAGCCACACTTGCCGCCGCCGACCCCGCCGAACTTGCGTCCATCGTCCGCAACGAGCGCAAAGTCGCCTATCTGCAAGCGGTGACGGAGTTCTTCGCGACACACGATGAAGGCTGGCTGCGATCGGCGCCAGTGGATGAGGTCGCGGCCGCATTGCGTGGCGTGCGCGGCATCGGCGCGTGGTCGGCGTCGTTCATTCTCGTACGTGGGCTGGGTCGCATGGACTCTGCACTGGCAATCGGCGAGGAGCTAGAGCGCGCGGCGGCGCAGGTCTACAACGATGGCAGGCCGCTGGCTACGGCAGAGATGCGGCGACTGCTCGAACGCTATGACGCTGTCCGTGGCTATTGGGTCTTCTACTGTCGCAATGCCTTCGGTGTCGGCGGCTAGCGGAGTGTCAGACGGCGAGCACATGCCGAACGACCTGCGCCGGTGTCGAGGCCCAGATGGCGCCGCCCGCCAGCAGGTCGGCGTAGGCGTCGCGGCCACGTTCCGAGAAATCGCGCGCGGCGACCAGCGCTAGCCCTGCCTCGTCGCGCGTATCATCCGCGACAGCGCCAAGCCCTGGCTCCAGCAGAATCAGCCGCGCGCCCGCGCGCTGCGCCACCAATGCCTCGTCGAGCAGCACAACATTGCCTGGACCAAGCGGCGCAGGGCAGAGCACGACGGCCCCCGCCTCGATCATCCGCTCACGCGCCGCCGTCAAACCTTCGGGTGACATCGGCGCATAGGGCGGCTCGACCAGTGTGAGCGTCGCTAACCGTTCGGCCAGCGCGCAATCGCTATCTCCCACATTCAGCGGACCTGCGGAAAAGGCCACGCCCACATCCGCCAATGCCCGCATCACCAACTCGCCCGAGCCGCCGCCCGCCAGCA
Source organism: Ktedonobacterales bacterium (assembly GCA_036391835.1). Taxonomy (GTDB): domain Bacteria; phylum Chloroflexota; class Ktedonobacteria; order Ktedonobacterales; family JADMIN01; genus JAKAIY01. Next base: position 1,132 of record DASVZC010000043.1, read on the forward strand.
CGTGCGCCCGCAACGGTCGCGCATCCGGCGAGACGTGAATCGCCTCACGCGCGGGTGGATGCACACTCAGTCGCTCGTCGCCACGCAAAATGCCCACGCGCACGGGCGTCTCATAGACCGCGGAGAGGGTCGCCTCATCAAGCGCCTCGGTTGGCGCGCCGTCCGCCACGATGCCGCGCTTGTAGATGAGCAGACGTGGGAAGTAGCGCGCCGCGAGGTTGAGATCGTGCATGGTCGCCAGCACGGTCAGCCCGCGCTCGGCGTTCAGTCGCCGCATCAACTCCAGCGTCTCGATCTGGTGGCGAATGTCGAGATGCGCGGTCGGCTCATCGAGCAGCACGATGGGTGATTGCTGCGCCAACGCCAGCGCCACCAGCGCCCGCTGCCGTTCGCCACCGCTCAACTCCTCGAAGACCCGATCCGCCAGGGCGGTCACACCCGCCTCGGCCAGCGCCTCACCCACCGCCAGACGATCAGTGGCGCGGCGCACGCCCCACGCGCCCAGATGCGGCGTGCGACCAAGCTCCACCACCTGTCGCACGGTGTAGGAGAACTGCACCGTGAAGTCTTGCGGCATCATCGCAATACGGCGCGCCACCTCATCATGCGAGAGGTCACGAAGGTCGGCGCCATCCACCAGCGCACGCCCCGCCTGTGGCCGCAGCGCGCCAGACGCCAGTTTGAGCAGCGTTGATTTGCCTGCGCCGTTGGGGCCGAGCAGTCCCACCATCTCGCCGCGCGCCACCGACAGCGAGACATCGCGCGCCACAGGTTCGGCAGACATGGAGGTTGGCCCATAGGCGAAGGTCACGGCATCGAGGGTGATGGCCGCCGGCGTCTGCGTCTCGGGCGTCATGTTCGCGTCTCCTTCGGCCTACCAGCGATAGCGCTGGCCAGCGGCGCGCAGCAGCCAGAGAAAGAACGGCCCACCGACAAACGCCGTGATGACGCCCAGCGGCAGTTCAGTAGGCGCGACGATGGTGCGCGCGAGCAGATCGGCCAGCGTGACGAAGACAGCGCCGCCCAGCGCCGAAGCGATCACCAGTGGACGGTTGCGCGGCCCAAGCAACAGGCGACAGGCATGCGGGGCCAGCAGCCCGACGAAGCCCACGAGCCCGCCAAGCGTCACCGACGCCGCCACCAGAAGCGACGCCGCCCCCACGATGAGCAATTTGCGCCGCTCGACCCGCACGCCCAGATGTCCGGCCATCTCTTCGCCAAGCGCGAAGGCGTCGAGGGTCGGAGCGAGCCAGAACGCCGCGAGGAGTCCAACTGCGAGCAGCCCTGTCACGATGGCTAATTGCTTCCACGACTGCACGCTTACCGCGCCCGAGAACCAGAAGTAGAGCACGCCAAAGTGTTGCTGCAGTGTCGTATACAGCACGATCAGCAACGTCTGCGCGGCGGAAAGCAACGCGCTGACCACCACGCCCGCCAGCAGCAGCGTCACGACAGGGGTGCGACCGCCGCGCGTCGCCAGCCCATAGACCAGCGCGACCGCGAGCAACGCGCCGACGAACGCCAGCAAGGCGACCAGACTAAACCCAAGCCATTCGACGGTGACGGCGCTGGTGAGAATGAGCGCTACGACGGCGCCGAACGCCGCTCCCGAAGACGTTCCCAGCAGGAGCGGGTCTGCCAGCGGATTGCGCAAGAGCCCCTGAAAGAGTGTGCCGGAGACGCCGAGCGCAGCGCCCACGAGCGCGGCGCCAAGCGCGCGAGGCAGACGCACCTGCATCAGGATGAGATCATCGGTCGCGGGCCAGGCTGGCGCGCCCCGCCAGAGTCCGATATGCCGCAGGATGACTTCGAGCGTCGTCAGGGGAGGAATGGCGACCGTGCCTTGCAGCGTCGCCAACGTCAGCGCCACCAGCAACGCCAGCGCCAGCCCGATGATCGCCAGTGTCGCCCGCGACCACCTACGCGCCGGAGCAAGCGGAGCGGCGGGCGGCGTGGCGAGCGGGGCATCCGTCAGCGGGTCTGCGGCAGGTGAATCCTGCGATGACCGCGCCATATGGCATCTCCTGACTGGCGCCTGTGGCGGCTGTGGCGCGTCTGGCGCCAGAGACGATTGCATTGATTGCATTGGCTGGCCCTCAGTCTCCGGCCCCTCACCACCTCGGAGAGTGAGCCGGAGACTGAGGATAAGGGTTACGGGAAGAGGCTCGGATGCAGATCCCTGGCCAGATCATTCAGCCCGTCGATGATGCGCGGGCCAGGACGCTGGGTCAGGTTCGGGTCGATGCTGTAGATCGCGCCAGACTTCACCGCCGCGATGTTGCTCCATCCGGGACGTGCGGCCACCGTCGCGGGTGTCTCGCCGTCCGTCAAGATGATCACCGACGGATTCGCCGCGATGATGGCCTCGTTGTCTACCGCCGGATAGCCCGCGCCAGACGTATTGCCATGGAAGACGTTGACGCCGCCCGCATCGGTGATCAATTCATCGCCGAAGGAGCCGCCGCCGAAGACATAGGTCGGGCCATTGCCATAGTAGAGTTCCATGTAGACGGTTGGCCTCGTCGCGGAGGCGATCTTCGCCTTCACCGTGTCGATGCGCTTCTGCATATTGTCGGCCAGCGCGCTGGCGGCCTTCTCGGCTCCGGTCAACTGGCCAATCAGACGAATCTCGCTGATCGAGCCTTCCAGATCGAGCGCGGGCAGATCGTAGACGGTGATATGCGCCGCCATCAACTGGGTATCCGCATGGCTGATGCTGGAGTTGGTCTCTTTGCCATAGCTCAGCACGAGGTCAGGCTTCAGCGCGATGATCTGCTCGACATTCGCCGTGCTGTTGACGTCGGTGACCTTGGTCTTGGAGGCGATGTCCGCCGGATAGTCGGTGTAGTAGTCCACGCCGACGACTTCGCTCTGCTCGTGCAGCGCACCGAGAATCTCGCTGTCCACCGGAGTCAGCGAGACAATGCGCTGAGGCGCCTTGCTCGGCAGGGTGATAGCCGTGCCGTTGGCGTCAGTGGTGAGCGCGGGCTTCTCAGGGCCGGTCGAGGCTGCAGAGGTCGAACCGCAGGCGCTCAGCACGAGCGAGAGCACGAGACTGCCCGCGAGAACGAGCGGGCCGAAGCGCGAAATGCGCATGATATCAGGATTCCTCCAGGGGGTCGAGCGCTTCACTGCGCCGGATGCGGCGCGCGGACCACCCTACGAGTGAGGGCACATGAACCCTCCCACTCGACCGCATGCTCACGTCGTCGCTGCGCTGCTCCGGGATGCTTCGATGCGTATAAACCCCGAAAAACACAAGCGCCCTCCTCTCTGACGTGCAGAGCGAGGGCGCAGCGCAGGTATGTCGTACGGCGACGCTGCTCTCTCCTCTTGGCGCGAAGGACTGAGCATTCCCCGTCAGGTCGGTCTCCTGGCTTCCGGTCTTGCGCGAACGCAAGCGGCCACTCCCAAACCTTCCCATCGGTCGCCCCGACAGTGGTTTCACCCAACGACAGATGACGCTGGATGAAGCAGAAGTAGCGTTTCCCGGTTACAGTGGCGCGTCCGCATCGGCATTTCACCGATTTCCCTGGCGTTTCCCTCGCGCGGCGAGGGTCGCCACCTCACGGGTCTCTATATGCGGTTGTACAGGATTGCAGTATAGCGGCGCGTACAGGCAAGCGTCAAGCGAAGCGGCGGGCAGCGCTGACGTAGAGCAGGCGTCCGCGACTGTCCGTTAGCGCTTCATCCCTTACTGCTGCATCTCGTGGCGGAGGGTTTCGGCAAGACCTACCCCCAGCAAGCGGGGAGCATACCCCCACTCGCGCTGCGCTTTGGCCGAGGTGCCGAGGTAAGTCACGCCAGCGGCCACGCGCAGGTATTCGGCGCTGTACTCGTCTGGCACGGGAACGACACGCTCGACGGCGCCCATCACCGAGGCGAGTGGCCGGAGAATCGCTGGCGAAACGCGCGTTGGCGCGGGGATGCCTGTGATGCTCTGGGCATAATCGAACGCCTCGACCACCGAATGCGATGGCCCGGCGATGATATATTGACCACCCAGCGCGCCTTGCTCCATCGCCATGCGGTGCGCGGCTGCGATGTCGTCCACATGCGCCCAGGAATAGGCCGTACCGGTCGGAATCATCGGGAGTTTGCGCTGGAGATACTGGGCAAATGTCGCGCCAATCGCACTGGTGTCGCCGGGACCATAGACCAGGCCGGGCATCACAATCACCAGCGGCAGCCCCCGCGCGATCATCGGCTCCGCGACCTTGTAGTGCGCCTCCCACTTGGTCTGGTCGTAGACGCTGAGATGCGGACCGTTGAAGATGTAGCTCTCGTCTACGATCTTGCCATGCGTATCAGAGTTGATCGCCAGTGTGCTGGTGTAGACGCCTTTTGGCACGCCCAACTCGCGTATCAACTCCAGCACATTGCGTGTCCCCTGAACGTTGACACGCTCCCCAGGCGTCTTGTCGCGGGCGCCGATTTTATACCAACCTGCGATGTGAAAGACACCATCCACACCCTGCATGGGAGCGCGCATGCTCTCTTTGTCCGTCACGTCGCCCTGATGCAGCGACACGCCGAGGCTGGCGAGGTCTGCAGCCTGCGCGGGCGAGCGCACGACGGCAACGACCTGATGCCCAGCCGCCATGAGTTGGCGCGCCACGCGTCCACCCACAAAGCCCGTCGCGCCAGTGACGAAATACTTCACGCTCGCCTCTCCTCTCGCGCTAGCGTGTTCCGCCGCTCGCTTCCGATGGGATGGGCGCAACGAAGGTGATCTCCAGCGCGCCATTCAGCATGCGCGCGACCGTGGCCTCCAGCGGCGCCAGCACATTGGGCAGGGCGATGTTGCGTTTGAAGTTGCCGACCTCGACAATCAGGTCGTCGCCCTTCTTCACCATCTCCACCTTGCCCATTTCGATATGCGGCAGCGGCAAGCGCAAGATGTACTGATCGCCACGCTTGATGAGTTCCTGCGTCTGCCCCTGATAGAAGACTTGCGTGGGGTCTTGCTCGCCCCAGATCTCGTGCGCGAGTTGGGCCAACGCTTCCACGCCGATCACCTCACGCGAGCGATAGGGCGCGTCCCACACGGGCAGCGGCGAGAATGTCTGGTGAATCTGCTGGTAGTAGCCCCGCTGCTGCGCGACCATCTCGCCAAAGATGCCCGATTCCGGCGTATGGCCATTTGCCTCAGCCGCTGGGGTCGCCACGCCTGGCAGAACGCGATTGCAGAGGACGCTATCGATGGGATAGCCATAGAGTGTCAGATACGTCTCCGCGCGCAACGCCTCTTTGATAACCATCTTCTCTGGGTTCACCACCAGCCGATAACTGCTGATGGTGTTGTCGGTCAGCGTCGCCTTGAGCGCCGCGACCTGTGTGTTGAGCTTGTCGAGCTGGTCAAGCACATTCACGCCCGGCAGGAAGCTGCGGAGCAGTGGTTTGGCGGCGTTGAATGCGACATTGCGCCAGCCGTTGGCGCGATTGACGTACCAGAGGAACGTTTCGGGCATGCTTAGCAGGCGCACGGTCTCACCGGTCGGCGCGGCGTCTACGACAACGACATCGAAGTTCCCCTCGCGCGCCTGACGGTGGATGTTGAGCAACGCGACGATCTCATCCATACCAGGGATGAGCGCCATCTCTTCGGCGGCCACATCACTCGCGCCCTGCTTCTTGAGCGTGTTGGTGATGTAGTCCTGAACCTTGCTCCAGCCGCTGCGCATCTCCTCCAGGACGTTGATTTCCTGCGCCCAGAGGTTTTCGCTGATCTGCTTCGGCTCTGCGGTCAGTGTCTGGTCAAGCGCGTCGGCCAGGCTATGCGCCAGGTCTGTGCTGACGACGAGTGTGCGCTTGCCAAGCTGAGCCGAGCGGGCAGCGGTCGCCGCGGAGAGGGTCGTCTTGCCGACGCCACCTTTACCAAGATAGAGAATCAATCGCATCCGAGGGAACCTTTCACCCGTATCATCGAGGGCGGCGAGCGCCACGCTGTCAGCTTCTTTCGTCGCCAATAGCGACATCTCATCTACGCGAGCGCTGTGCCGAGGTTGTACCTGACATGCCGAAGGCGCCCCCAGATGCCGATATGCGCCTACCAGTCACTCAAATATCTGACACATCCAGAGGACGATGGCAAAATTAGCGCTCGCGGTAATGCGATCCAGATCCATAGCGCCCATATCCTCTATACATAGCACATAGCGTAATCAGCGCGTTGAGCTTACTGCGCCTAACGGAACGCTCATGACGGCATATTCTGCCTTTGACGGTGGAGTTGGCGCAGTGCCCTTAGTCTCTGTATCCGCTGACGCCCCGCCCCCACCATCGCCACTGCTCCTGACACGACAAATACCACATAGCCAGGAGTCAAGGCGACGACCACGTATTCACGCCCTATCGTGCCAGGGCTGGGGTTGGTGGCTGGCCCGAAGAACATGAACAGTTCAAGCAGTACGAACATCAGTAGGAGAAGTGGTAGGAGCATGAAACGGCCAAGACGGTGCCTACGTATGTCATCAGGCGATGGGCCAATGCGGAAGCGCCACACCCCTACATTCGGTGGCGACCCTCCAAGCGGTACCAGCCAGTAAACTGCCCACACTTCCAGGAGAATAACGTCGATAAGGATGACATCGAGCTTGAGGATTGCATCCACCTTGTCACTGACTCCCTACCCAGCGGCATCACTTTTATATATACGAAGACTGCCACACCAGGTAATGGCAGACCAAAGAGGCATTGTTAGACCCCCGTAACACCTGCGTTCTCCCTCGCGACGGAATCAGCGTCAGCGCAAGCCTCAATAAGTCCCACCGCTAGCTAGCCCAAACAGGCCTGTGCATATCCCTGTGGATAACTTCGTGGATAACTCGTCAGAATTCGTGGATAGAGGTGGATAACGGTGGGTAGGTGAACTCATCGGGGCTGGCGGGCTGTGACAAGTGCGAAAACAAGCCACATTCGCACGACGCTCAGACCGGGGCATCCACAGAGTTATCCACATATCCACCGGGGGTGGATAGCTGGTGGACATCGCCACATTGCGAAATGCGGATGGCTCAGGTACCCTCAACCTTACCGCTTCGTTTACTTTCTTTGCGGCGACGGGCTCCCCGCCAGCGCGAAAGAGCATCCGAAACGCGGGAAATCTGCGCCCGCTGCGTGTTATACTGCTAGATTAGATGTTCTAGCGGATATTGCCGTTGGGGCCAACATGGAGGCGAAACAAACTCGTCCCACGCGCTCAGACGGAGCAGGCGTGAGCGCTTCTATCCGGAGGAATGTGGCGATGGCGATGGCGACGGAAAAGCTGCTCCCGCAGAATGTCGAGGCGGAGGCGGGCGTGCTGGGCAGTCTGCTGATTGACCCGGACGCGATGGCGCAGGTCGCCGACTTCCTGCACGCCGACGACTTCTACCGCGAGGCGCACCGCGTCATCTATCAGGCCATCTCAGACCTCTATGAGTCGCGCACCCCCGCCGACCTCATAACGCTCACCGATGAACTCGCGCGGCAGGGCAAACTCGACGAAGTGGGCGGCGCCAGCTATGTCAGTTCGCTCGCCAATCAGGTGCCGACCAGCGCGAACGTCGAGAGTTACGCGCACATCGTCGAGCGCACTGCGATTTTGCGGCGGCTGATTCACGCGTCCGGTCAGATCGCGGGCATCGCCTATAATGAGCCTGACGCGAATGTGGCGCTGGACCAGGCTGAGAAGCTGATCTTCAACGTCTCGCAGCGTGTCACCCACGCTGAATTCGAGCACATCCGCGATACGCTGCTCTCCTACCTCGACAAACTGGGACAACTGCACGCGCAGCGCGGCGATATCGTCGGCGTGGCGACCGGCTTCTCCGACCTCGACAAAATGACTGGCGGCCTGCAGCGCTCCGACCTCATCATCCTGGCAGCCCGGCCTGCTGTTGGTAAGTGCCTGACAGCGCACACGCTCATCGACGACCCGGCGACCGGCGAACGGTTGACCATCGAAGAATGCGTGCAACGGCGTCTGCCCAGCGTCTTCGGACTCTCCACAGACGGCATCATCCGGTCAACCACCGTCTCGGATTGGGTAGATAGCGGCGTGCAGCCCTGTTACCGCGTCACAACCCACTCTGGGCGCGCCGTTGAGGTGACTGGTCATCATCCATTCCTGACCATCAATGGCTGGACGCCGCTCCACGATTTGCACGTTGGCGATACCATCGCGACCCCGCGCGCAGTTCCCGCATTTGGCGCCGACGACTCATGGGAACCGACGCTAGTGCGCTTGCTGGCCTATTTCATCGCCGAGGGTGGGCTGACTGACTCATCTCCCGAGTTCACCAACACCGATCCCGTGATCATCGAAGACTTCAGCAACGCCGTCGCCCGCCACTTCCCCGAGTGCGCTATCCGTCAGGAGAAGATCACCTATATCGTCGCGCGGCCCCGTCGCTCTGGCGTCGCACAGCAGCCGAATCCCGCGACCATGTGGCTGCGTGGTCTGGGCCTCTGGGGCAAGCTGGCTCGGGAAAAAGCCTTCCCCACATGCGTATGGGGCTGGAATCGGGAGCGGCTGGCAGACTTCCTGCGCACGCTAATGAGTTGCGATGGCTCGATCTATGCCAGCGGCTCCGGCCATCCGCGCATCGAGCTTGTGGTCGCCTCCGAGCGACTGGCGGCGGATGTCTTTCACGCGCTGACACGCTTCGGCGTCGTCGCCAAGTTCTATCAAAAATCAGAGCGCGCATGGCGTGTGCAGATTACTGAGCCGCAATCGGTGGCGCGCTATCAGCGCGAGATCGGCTGGATCGGCGAGAAGGCGTCACGCTTTGCGACCTACGCCCGTGAGGCGCCAAAAAAGTCCAGCAATATCGGACATCCACCGCGCGAGACGTGGGCGCTCGTGCGTCAGGCGGCGCGCACGCAGGGTCTCTCGATGATCGAACTTGCGCGTCGGGGCGGCGAGACGCAGCGAGCAGGCAAATTCGCTGGGTATAACCCCCACGCGAATCGCACGCTCCCCAGAGCGCGTCTGGCGCGCTACGCAGAAGTCCTGCGTGACCCTCGGTTGGCGCTGGCCGCCAGCCCCGAACTGTATTGGGATCGCATCACAGCTATCGAGCCAATTGGCGAGCAACAGGTCTATGATTTGACCGTTCCGGATGGCGCAAACTTTATCGCGCAGGACATCATCGTCCACAATACCGCGCTCGCGCTTTCGCTGGCGCATAACGCATCGGTGAAGTACAAGCATGGCATCGCCATCTTCAGTCTGGAGATGAGCGCCGAGCAGTTGATCGCCCGCTTCCTCTCGATGGACGCTGGCGTTGACCAGCAGAAGTTGCGCACGGGCTTCATCGATGATGACGAGTGGGAACGCATCAGCCAGTCCGTTGGCACGCTCTCCGAGGCGAATATCTACGTGGACGACACGCCAGGCGTTACGCTGATGGAGATGCGCAGCAAAGCACGGCGGTTGATGATGGATCGTGGCTTCGACCTGCTGGTCGTGGACTACCTGCAACTCATGCAAGGCACCGTCAATGCCAATGGCCGCAGCGGCGAGAACCGCGTGCAGGAAATCTCCGCCATCAGTCGCGGCCTGAAAGAACTGGCCCGCGAACTCAACGTGCCAGTGCTGGCTCTCTCGCAGCTTTCACGTGCGGTCGAAAGTCGCACCGACAAGAAGCCGCAACTCAGCGACCTCCGCGAGTCGGGCTGCCTCGCCGCCGACACGCCCGTCTACCTTCCCGATGAAGGCGTGTACAGACCCATCAAGTCGCTCGTGGGGCGTGACGATGTGCGCGTACTAGCACTTAACCAGGAGACATGGAAGCTAGAACCAGCAGCCGTCAGTAATGCGTTTGACACTGGTCACAAACCAGTCTTCCGGCTGACGACACGATTGGGCCGAAGCATCCGCGCGACGGCGAATCACAAGTTCCTAACTATTGCAGGCTGGCGACGACTGGACGAACTCACCGCTGGCGACCGCATCGCTGTACCGCGAACATTGTCTACACCAGCGCTAGCAAAAGTGGGCGCTACTGCGAGCATCGCACGCCAAGTTACCCAGCCCGCCTGCGCAGGCTTCTTGGCCCCGCAGGACCATCCAGGCGCGGCTTCAGCCGCCAGCCGAGGCGAGAGCGATACCTACTGGGACGAGATTGCCTCCATCGAGGCAGACGGCGAAGATGATGTCTACGACCTGACCGTCGAAGGCCACCACAACTTCGTGGCAGGAGATATGACCGTCCACAACTCTATCGAGCAAGACGCGGACATCGTGATGTTCATCTATCGCGATGATGTGTACAACCCGGAGAGCGACCGCAAGAACATCGCGGACATCATCATCGCCAAGCATCGTAATGGTCCGGTCGGCACGGTCAGCCTGTACTTCCAGCCCGCGCAGACCCGCTATCGTGATCTCGAACTGCGACAGATCGAGCCTGAATATTGAGTGGAGGAAACCCCATGCCGCCAGCATTTGCCGGGTTTCCTCCCGGCCCAAATCCATACACACCGCTGCCTGACGCGTTCTTCACGTCAGCGCTCCCTGAGATCGAAGACGTCAACGAGGTCAAGGTCACGCTGCATCTCTTCTGGCTGCTCTACCAGAAGGCTGGCGACCCGCGCTGCGCCAGTGACCGTGAATTGCTGGCCGATCCGCTCTTGCGGCGGGGACTGCGACGCCGTGGCGATCCGCGCCCCTTTGAGGAGCGGTTGCGGGCTGCGCTCGAAGGGGCACGGGCGCGTGGCCTCTTGCTCCGTGTACGCGTCCGAATAGATGACGAAATCGTAACGTGGTACTTCTTCAACACCGAGCGGAGCCGCGCCGCAGTCGCCGATCTGTTGCAGGGGGTCGCCTCGCCAGAAGCGTTGCTGGAGGCCGAAGGTCCAATCGCAAACGGCGACCAGAGCGACGGACTCGCGCGCACCCTCTCAGTTGAGATCGAACGGCCAAATATCTTCATGTTGTACGAACAGAATATCGGCCTGCTAGCTCCACTGGTGGCCGAAGAACTCCGCGACGCAGGCGAACGCTATCCGTGGGATTGGATCGAAGCGGCGTTCCGCGAGGCCACGCAGCAGAACAAACGTAAGTGGAGCTATATCCGCGCTATCTTGAAGCGGTGGGAGACAGACGGGAAGGGAGGCGAGTCCTATGGAGCGCATGGGCGATATTCTCGCTAGGTCAGCCCGCATCGGCGCCCGACGCACACGCCTCGGTTCCGCAAAGCAGGTCGACGCGACAGATACCGTCGCCAAACGGCCGGCCGCGCCGCGTACACCGTCACGCGCAACGCCAGCGCCACGCCGCGCGTTGCCAGCGGCCGCGCCAGATGTCGCACAGGCGACGGCAGCCGACACGATCGACACCGAGCGTATCCTGGAACTTCCGGCGCGTCGCGTCGCCCCGGCGATGAGCGCGGCGCGCGCTGCCATGCAGCCGACACGAGCAACCGAAGCGGTTCGCACACCCACGAGCGCCGGACCCATCAGCGCCAACGGACGACGCACACCGCCGATGCCTTCCGCGCAGCCACGCGCCGCCACGAACCGGGGGATGAGCGCAGGCTCCAGCGGCATGCTGTCGTTGGGAGCCGCCGCACAGGGGTATGTCAACGCGCTTCGTCCGGCGCAGCGCCCCGGTGACGAGCAGCAAAGCGCCGCATCGTCCGCGCCTCGATCATCCACAACACGGCGCACGGCTAGCCCGCGTGCGACCAATGCGCCGGATGTCTGCCCGCGCTGCCACGGAGCAGGCTATGTGCGGCTTGACGTGCCAGTGGGTGATCCCAACTTTGGGCAAGCAGTCGCCTGCTCGTGCAAAGAGCGCCTACTCGAAGACCGGCGCATGTCTGACCTGCGGCGCATGTCGAGCCTCGACGCCTTCCGCGACAAGACCTTCGAGACGTTTGATGCCTCGCTGCCAGGTCTGCGTGAGGCGATGGAGGTCGCACGCCGTTACGCTGAGGACCCGCACGGCTGGCTCGTGCTCAGTGGCGGCTATGGCGTCGGCAAGACACATCTCGCGGCGGCTATCGCGCATGAGCGGCTGGCGAACGGGCAATCGGTCTTCTTCAGCATCGTGCCTGACCTGCTTGACCACCTCCGCGCCGCCTTCGCGCCCAGCAGCGAGATGCCCTACGACGAACTCTTCGACAAAGTGCGTGAGGCAGGCGTGCTCGTGCTCGACGACCTCGGCGCCGAGAACGCCACCGCGTGGGCGACCGAAAAACTCTTCCAGATCATCAACTATCGCTATAATTACCGCATGCCTACTGTCGTCACCACCAACCACCGCTTGCTCGCGCACATGGACGAACGCATCCGCTCACGACTCTCCGATAAGAGTTTCGTGCGACAGGTCTCCGTAGACGCCGCGGACTACCGCGAACGCCACACGGGACGCACGCGCCCGACCCGGCAATCAGGCGCGACGAGTGAACCGCGCACGCAACGCAACACCTATTCGCGTTAATCAACACAACGACGCAGAGGAGGCGATGGACATAGAGCCGTCGCCTCCTCTGTGTTTGTTCGTGTAGCGAGTGCGCTCACTACGAAGCTGACGAGCGCCGCGCTCGAGCCGCTTTCTTTACCTGTTTTCTGCGTGCGCGTTGGCTGCTGCGGGCTATGCTGTTCAACGCCGCCAATGCGAACATGCGCCGGCCCTTGCCTTTACTCTTATTGCGGACCACAGGCGACGTCAGAGTGATGCCCGAAAACGGCAGTGACACGAACGTATTACTGTTCCCCAGCACGACCGGCATCTGCATGCGCCGGAAAATGCCGGTGGCGGCCGTCACGACTGCGCCCACGATGAAGCCGAAGACGAACAGGCGAGCGGGCCGCCGGCGCCGCTGTCTCGGCGTCACGGACTGGAACTGTTCGCGAGGCTCTACGGTCGCTGCTTGTTCCGCTATGGGTTCCACTATCGGACTGGCTTCACTTCGTTCGACCGGGGTTTGAGTGAACGTCGTCATCTCATACGCTCCTTCCACGTCTAGAGACCTCCCCGTACCATCGAACATCGACATCTCACACGTGTCACAGAACACGTACTTGTGCGCACAAGAGTGTCAGGGGCGCCGCACGTGGCAATGTGTGCGCGTTGAGAGGACAAACACAGGCGATGTGACCCGGTCGAGCGCTCGACGCCATACGGTGACCGCAGCATCGTGACATCACGAGGAAGGGATGTACCGACCACCGATGCAAATCGGAGGTGATCAACCATGGACATGACCAGGGGAACATCGGACAAAGATGTCGTTTCCTTAGCGCAACGTGTGGCCGAGCCCACCTTCGCGATGATCGGCATGTCATTGGCGCTGGGCTTCTTTGTCTACCATCAAGTCGCGCACACGGGCTTCTTTACGGGAAATTTCGGCCCCTTCGAGATGCTGTGCTTCTATGGCCCCATCATCCTGTCGCCCACAGCATCTATCGTCAGAGCGGCGACCGGCCGGCGTAATGTCGGGCGTCCGTTCGAAGTAGTCGTGAATATCTGCACAGCGCTTGCCGCGCTCTGGCTCTTGAACGTATTTCCGTTTGATTTCACGCACTTCGCTGACGCGTTGCCTGGAGGGCTACAGATCGTATTGGCATGGGTCAATGACTTATTCGGCAGAATCGCGCTGATGTTGCAAGTGGCCATAGGGGCAATCGCTGCGCTCGCCTATCTGGGGACGTTTCTCGTTGTCTCATGGCGTACGCGCACTGGCTCCTCCACACCGCTGATCTCGTGATGCTCGGCCCCTATGCCAGCGTGCTACGTCAGCGAATAAATGAACGTGAATTCTGGATAAGCTACGCCGCTGGTAAGGCATCGAGTCCTCCATCAAGATGGAGAGAGGGCTTCTTGGGCTGGTGGCAGTAGGCGACCAGCCCCGCTAGCAAGTGCACCAGGAAATTGTACGGGCTGCGATGGCGCGTATGCTCGATCTGGCAGATGTTCTTCAGTTGATCGTTGACACTCTCGATGATCGCGCGCTTACGCAGCAGCAGCTTATCGGCAAAGGCCACGACGCGCTCGCGCATGTTCTTGCGCCGTTTGGTGATCAGCAGGAGCCCTTGGGTCGTGAAGAGCTGCTCGGCGAGCGCGTGGGAGATGTAGCCACGATCGCCAAAGAGTTTGCCGAACAGGCGGCGCACGAGCCGCGGCACGGGTCGGCGATCATCGACATTGCCTGGCGTGAGACAGAACGCCAGCAGTTCGCCCCGATCATTGACCACCAGGTGCAGTTTGAAGCCGTAGAACCAGCCGACCGAGGTCTTGCCACGTCGGGCGTCGACGGCAAAGACCTGGTGCTGTGCGATGCGGGCGTTCTTGCAGACCGCGAGCGCGGTCGAGTCGACAAAGCTGATGCCGGTACAGTCTCCCAGTTGCGTTTGCAAGTAGACCGCCAGCGGCAGCAGGACGCGCGGGATCAGCGCGACAAAGCGGGAGTAGCTGACGAGCTGCGGAAACTCGGCGCGCAACTGCGTCTGGACATAGTGCGTGTAGAAGCCCTTGAACGTCCGGTAGCCTGACTGTTGAAAGAGGATCAGGATGGTCATGAGCTCGCTGGGACTCAGCCGGGTCGCGCGATGTCGCCGCCGACCATGCGCCACTTGCTCACACTCCCAAAGAGGTTCGAACACGTGCCAGAACGCATCCACCGAACAGTACAGGTCGAGTATACTCATGCTCAGTGCCTCCAGACGGGACTGACGGGTTGTTTTGAGAACCGCATCATATCCCGACTGAAGGTACTTCGCTTATCCAGAACTCACGTTA
>DASVZC010000044.1:0-36309 GCA_036391835.1 Ktedonobacterales bacterium
ACCGCGCGCTCGTCGCGGCTCTGGCGTAGAACGCCCTCACCACCGCATCGTTCGTTTCGTGGGCCAGCGCTGCTGCGTCGCATCTAGTCAAAGTGACCTTCAGCATCGCGGCGGCGCCTGGGCTCCAGCGCGAACACACAGACCGTTTAGCCCTGCGCTCGCACGGTCTTGCCAGAAGACTTCGCCTTGACTTCTTCGGCGATGTTCTTCGGCGCCTCTTCGTAGTGCGCGAATTCCATCGTGTACGCTGCGCGCCCACTGGTCATGGAACGCAGATCGTTCACGTAGCCGAACATTTCGGCCAGCGGAACCAACGCACGCAGCACCTGCGTGCCACCACGCTCGTCCATGCCGCTGATCTGGCCACGGCGGCGGGTGATATCACCCACCACATCGCCGTAGAAGTCCGGCGGGGTCGTGACCTCGACTCTCATGATCGGCTCCAGCAGCACCGGACCAGCCTTCTCGCACGCGGCGCGGAAGCCCATCGAGCCGGCGGTTTTAAACGCCATTTCAGACGAGTCAACCTCGTGGTACGAGCCGTCATACAAGGTCGCGCGAACGTCAACCACCTGGAAGCCAGCAAAGATGCCCGCCTCGCGAGCCTCACGCACGCCTTCTTCGGTCGGCTTGATGAACTCTTTCGGTACCGTGCCGCCCACTGTGCCGTTGACGAACTCGAAACCCTTACCGCGCTCAAGCGGCTCGACCCGAATCCACACGTCGCCATACTGACCGCGGCCGCCAGACTGACGGACAAAGCGGCCCTCGGCCTGTGCAGTCTTCGAAATCGTTTCGCGATAGGCGACCTGCGGGCGACCGATGTTCGCCTCGACCTTGAACTCGCGCAGCATGCGGTCGACAAAGACGTCGAGGTGCAGCTCGCCCATACCCGCGATGATCGTCTGTCCCGTCTCCTGGTCCGTGTGGACACGGAACGTTGGGTCCTCTTCGGCCAGGCGCTGAAGGGCGATGCCCATCTTGTCCTGGTCGGCGCGGGTCTTCGGCTCGATCGCAATCTCGATGACCGGCTGCGGGAACGTGATGTTCTCCAGCAGCACTGGGTGGTCACTATCGCACAGCGTATCGCCCGTGAAGGTGTCCTTCAGGCCGACCGCGGCGCAGATGTCACCCGAGTAGATCATGTCGATGTCTTCGCGATGGTTCGCGTGCATCTGCAGCAGGCGGCTGATGCGCTCGCGCTTACCCTTCGTCGCGTTGTAGACGTTGGTGCCCTTGCTCAGGACGCCGGAATACACACGGAAGTAGCAAAGGCGACCGACAAATGGGTCCGCCACGATCTTGAAGGCCAGAGCGACGAACTTGCCGTCGTCAGAGACGAGCAACTCTCGCTCGGTGTCGTCGTCAACGCTGATGGCAGTCGGCGCAGGAATTTCGAGCGGCGAAGGCAGATATTCCACCACCGCATCGAGCATGGCCTGCACGCCCTTGTTCTTCAGCGCGGAGCCGCAGAGCACGGGCACCAACTTACCAGCAATCGTCGCGGCGCGCAGGGCCTTGCGAATCTCGTCGTTCGAGATGGGCTCGCTTTCGAGGTACTTCATCATGAGTTCCTCGTCATACTCAGCCACAGCCTCGACCAACTCTTCGCGGCGCTGCTTCGCTTCCTCGACCAGGTTCGCGGGAATCTCAGCGGACTCAGACTTCGTGCCGAGGTCGTCAACGAACATGACGGCCTTCTGCTCGATGATGTCCACGAAGCCCTTGAACGCGGCCTCAGAACCGATCGGCATCTGGATCGGCGCGGGCTTGGCGTTGAGGCGATCGACGATCATCTCAACGGTGCGCCAGTAGTTCGCGCCGGTGCGATCCATCTTGTTGACAAAGCAGATGCGCGGCACATGATATTTGTCAGCCTGACGCCAGACGGTCTCAGACTGGGGCTCCACGCCAGCGACTGCGTCGAAGACGACGACGCCGCCGTCGAGCACACGCAGAGAACGCTCGACCTCAGCGGTGAAGTCTACGTGACCTGGAGTATCGATGATGTTGATGCGGTGATTCAGCCAGAAGCAGGTCGTCGCGGCAGACGTAATCGTAATACCGCGCTCTTGCTCCTGGGGCATCCAGTCCATCGTAGCTGCCCCTTCATGCACCTCACCAATACGGTGAATTTTTTTGGTGTAGAAGAGGATACGTTCCGTGGTGGTCGTTTTCCCCGCGTCGATATGCGCGATAATTCCGATATTGCGCGTTCGTTCGAGGGGGTATTCTCTGCCCGCCATGTGCTCCCTCAGCGTCTTGTCGCTAAGCCGCGACTAGTAGCGATAGTGAGCGAAAGCCCTGTTGGACTCCGCCATCTTATGAGTCTCTTCACGCTTGCGAATGGTCGCGCCCTGCCCGGCTGCGGCGTCCATCAGCTCGGAGGCAAGCTTCTCGGCCATCGAGCGTCCGCCGGAGCGGTTGCGCGATGAGGCGATCAGCCAGCGCATGGCCAACGCGGTCTTGCGCTCGCCGCGGATCTCGACTGGCACCTGATAGGTCGCGCCACCCACGCGCCGCGGCTTGACTTCGATCATCGGCGTCGCGGCGCGCAGCGCCTGCTCATACACTTCGATCGGATTCCGCTTGGCGCGCTGCTCGACAATTTCCAGCGCCTGATACACGATGCGCTCGGCCAGGCTGCGCTTGCCGTCCCACATGAGGCGGCCAACCAGGCGAGTCACGTTCTTGTTGTTGTACTTTGGATCCGGCAGCACAGGACGATGCTGGACCTTCGCTCGTCGCGGCATACGCTCTACATCTCCTCTGGCGCGGGCTACGTTGGCCCACCCACTTGCCCAAACAACGCAGGGCTTTCGCTGACACATTCGCGCGTCGAGCCGGTCATCTGGCTCCCGCGCCGCAGACAGCGCAAAGGGGCCCAGGGCAAATCGCCCCGGCGCCCCACCGTCAGACGCCTTTCCCGCCAAGCCACAGACTCGGCGCGATCACTCGCGCGTCTGCCTGGAGCCCGCGGCCACCAGATGCGCTCATCGCGCCTTCGACCGCAGGGAGGTCATTTGACTAAGCCGCGTAGCGTGTGGGCGTCGAGTGTGGCGCCGCCTCGCGCGCAGCCGTGGTATTTTGTCCGACCTGGCGACGGGACGCTTGCGCGCCCAACGCCGCTGGTTTCAGCACAGATGTATCTGATTCGTTCGACTTCGATGACCTGACGCCAGTTGGCTCAAAGCCAGCGATACTATCGCTTGCCCGCAGCCGCACCGGCCTTCGGTCGCTTCGCGCCGTACTTGGAGCGGCCCTGGCGGCGCTTATCCACGCCCTGGCTGTCGAGCGCACCGCGCACGATGTGATAGCGCACGCTCGGCAGATCCTTCACGCGGCCACCGCGAATGAGCACCACTGAGTGCTCCTGCAAGTTGTGGCCCTCGCCAGGAATGTACGCCGTGACCTCCTGATGGTTGGTCAGACGCACACGAGCGATCTTACGCAACGCCGAGTTTGGCTTCTTCGGCGTCATCGTGCGAACCTGTGTGCAAACGCCGCGCTTCTGCGGCGCGCCACCCTGAATCCGCAGTTGGCGGTTCTTGTGGCTGTTATAGCTGAATTGCAGCGCCGGCGCTTTGCTCTTTTTGCTCTTCTTGTTCCGGCCCTTGCGCACCAGCTGATTGATCGTCGGCAAGGGAAACTCCTTACGTCTCCGTCGTGACTTGCTCTACAGCGCCTGACCATGCGCCGGCGCCGCTTTCCGCATCGCCCGCGACTCTATACCCCCGGCGCCAAGCCCTCTGTGTGGAGGGTATGGCGCCGCTGAGTATATTCTGACGCACGATGTGGAATAGTAACACTATTCAGAGATACTGTCAACTACTGGCAGACCCCCGAAGTCGCCCTCGTCATAGGACTCAGGCCCATTCGTCTCGAGCGAGCCGCCCAAACCGAGTGTCCCCAGTCCAGGCGCCTGCATCGCTGCGAGGCGATCGGCGCGCTGCTTATCGCGTAGTTCGCGCCGCTGTGGCAGGCCCGTGCCCGCCGGGATCAGCTTGCCGATGATGACGTTTTCCTTCAGGCCGCGCAGGTGATCGGTGAGGCCGTTGATGGCCGCCTCGGTCAGCACGCGCGTCGTCTCCTGGAAGGAAGCCGCCGCCAAGAAGCTATCGGTATTGAGCGATGCCTTCGTCACGCCCAGCAGCACGGTCTGCGCCGTGGCCGGTTCGCCGCCTTCGGCCAGCGTCCGGGCATTCGTCTCCTCATAGTGGAAACGATCAACCAGGTCGTTTGGCAGCAGGTCAGTATCTCCGGGTTCATCCACACGCACACGCCGCAGCATCTGGCGCACGATGATCTCGATGTGCTTGTCGTTGATGTACACACCAGTCGAGCGGTAGACCTTCTGTACTTCCTGAACGAGGTACAGATGGACAGCCTCGCGACCCTGAATGCGAAGCACATCCTGCGGGTCGATCAGGCCGTTGGTCAACGGCTGCCCGGGGCGCACCTGCGCGCCATCCATGACGGCGATGTTGGTCGCCGCTGGCACCGGATATTCGCGCTCTTCGCGGTCGTCCGACTTAATAGTCACCTTGTTTTTGGCGAGGTGCACCTGGCCAGCCGCACGCGCATGAATCTCGGTTGGCTCGGCGTTCTTACCACCCGACACCCGGGCAATCGCCTGGCCACTCGCGACCACAGCGCCTTCTTCCACCAACGCTTCCGCGTTCTTCGGCAGTGTGTATTCGTCGGTGATGACCTGCGACCGAACGACGTGAATCTTGCGCACACCGTTGTCGTCTGTCTCGATCTCGACAATGCCGTCGATCTCGCTGACGATGGCCTTTTCCTTCGGAGTACGCGCCTCGAAGAGTTCTTCGACGCGAGGCAAGCCCTGCGTGATGTCTTCCTGCGCGCCCGCGATACCGCCGGTGTGGAAGGTACGCATCGTCAACTGCGTGCCAGGCTCACCGATGGACTGCGCCGCGATGATACCCACCGCGTCGCCGATCTTGACGATATCACCAGCGGCCAGATTGCGCCCGTAGCAGAGGCGGCAGACGCCATGCGAAATGGCGCACTGGAGCACTGAGCGACAGTAGACCTCTTTGACCCCTGCCTCGATGAAGGCATCGGCCATCTCGTCTTCGATCATCGCCCCGCGCTCGTACTGGTCGAACCCAGGCACCTTCGCCTGCAAGATGCGCCCAGTGAGCCGATTGCGGAACGGCTCATTCATGTCTTTGCTATCGCTCTCGGTGATCCAGATACCCTGATCGGTGCCGCAGTCTTCCGACAGGATGATGACATCCTGCGCTACGTCGATCAGACGGCGGGTCAGGTAGCCCGATTCCGCCGTTCGCAGCGCCGTGTCGGCCAGTCCCTTGCGGGCGCCGTGGCTGGAGATGAAATACTCCATCACGTTTAGGCCGTCGCGGAAGTTGCCGCGCACCGGAATCTCCATGATGCGGCCAGATGGGTCGGCCATCAGTCCGCGCATACCCGAGAGCTGGCGGATCTGCTGGAACTTCGCCTTGGTCGCGCCAGAGTTCGCGATGGTGTAGATCGAACCGTACGGGTCGAGCACTTCCTGCACGCGCTTCTGAATCTTGTCCGTCGCGTCGAGCCAGATGTTGACCGTCTGACGATAGCGCTCGTTGTCGGTGATCAGGCCGTCCTGGAAGTTTTCGTCCAGGCTGAACACCAGCTTGTCGGCGTCGGCCAGAATCGCGGTGCGGTCCTGCGGCACGACGACATCGCTGATGGCGATGCTGGAGCCCGCCTTCGTCGCGAAGGTGAAGCCCAGCCGCTTGATCGCGTCAGCGAGGTCAGCGGTGGCCTGGCGACCTTCATTCTTGAAGCACTCTGCGATGATGCCGCGGAGATTCTCCTTGTTCATCGCATAGTTCTTGAAGCGAATGCTCTGCGGCAGCACCTCGTTGAACGTGATGCGGCCAACTGTCGTGTCGACGAGCTTGGCGGGATCCCACGGGAGCGCCTTGCCGCGCTCGTTGAAGAGCTGGTCAATGCCCAGTCGCACCTTGATGCGCGCCTGCAGCGAGATGATCCCATTGTCATAGGCCATCTGCGCTTCATTAGCATCGGTGAAGATGCGCCCTTCGCCCTTCAGTCCGGGGCGATCCATCGTCATGTAGTAGCAGCCGAGCACCATCTCCTGCGAAGCGCCAATCGACGGCTCACCGTGCGCTGGCGAGAGGATGTTGCGCGACGACAGCATCAGCGTCCGGGCCTCTTCCTGCGCACGCTCAGAGAGCGGCACATGCACGGCCATCTGGTCGCCGTCGAAGTCGGCATTGAAGGCGGAGCAGACCAGCGGGTGGAGCTGAATAGCGCTACCCTCGACCAGCACAGCCTCGAACGCCTGAATGCCCAGGCGGTGCAGCGTCGGCGCACGGTTCAGCAGCACTGGGTGGTTCTTGATGACCTCTTCGAGGACATCCCACACCTCAGGCCGCACGCGCTCGACGAAGCGCTTGGCGCTCTTGATGTTGTGCGCGTGGCCACGCTCGACCAGCTTGCGCATCACGAACGGCTTGAAGAGTTCCAGCGCCATCCGCTTTGGCAGACCACACTGGTGCAGCTTCAGGTCGGGGCCAACCACAATCACCGAGCGGCCCGAGTAGTCAACGCGCTTGCCGAGCAGGTTCTGCCGGAAGCGCCCCTGCTTGCCCTTGAGCATGTCAGAGAGGCTCTTCAGCTTGTGGTTGCCCGAACCAGCCACCGCGCGGCCACGTCGCCCGTTGTCGATCAACGCATCGCAGGCCTCCTGCAGCATGCGCTTCTCGTTGCGGATGATGATCTCCGGCGCGCCAAGTTCCAGCAGCCGCTTGAGGCGGTTGTTGCGATTGATGACACGGCGATAGAGATCATTCAGGTCGCTGGTCGCGAAACGACCACCATCGAGCTGCACCATCGGGCGCAGGTCTGGCGGCAGCACCGGCAGCACCGTCATGATCATCCACTCAGGCAGGTTGCCCGACTTGCGGAACGCCTCGACCACGTTCAGGCGCTTGGTCGCCTTCTTGCGGCGCTGGCCCGACGTCGTCGCGATTTCCTGGCGCATCTTGGCCGCCAGCGCATCAGGGTCGATTGCAGACAGCAGACTCTGCACGGCCTCAGCGCCCATGCCCGCCTCGAACAGCTCAGGCAGGTCGGGGTTGGTGTCGCGCAAGTCGAACTCGAACGCCTTCAACTCGCGGTATTCCACCTCTTGCAGCAGATCACCGCGCTTGAGTGACTCCATCTTGCGGCGCTGCGCGTCATTCGAGGAGCGCAGGTCGCTGGCGCGCTTGACGGTCTCGTCCTGTAGCGCGGTGATGCGGCCCTCAGCCTCGATCTGGGCGCGCTCGATGGTGCGCTCCGTCTCGGCGTAAAGCTCGTCAATCTCGCGCTGGATGTTCTTCGACTCCAGGTCGCGGAACTCACGCGCCATGCGCTCCAGGTCATCGGTCATGGGCTCTTCGGCGATCTGGCCCTGCCGCGCGATGAACTCGCCCGTCGGCTCGAAGATCAGGTCCTCGGTCAGCACCTTGCCAGCGTTCTTTTTCAATGTGGCCTTGATGCTCGCCTCGGCCTTCTTCAGGTCGTCGAAGGTCTGGGTGCGGCGCGCGTCGATACGCGAGCGCTCCTCGTCGCGGGTCTTGGTCGCCTCGGCGATGCGCTCGTCGCGCTGCGTCTGCAACTCAAGAATGCGCTCGGTGACCGCCTGATCGCTATCCTGCAACTGACGCTGCACAGACTCTTCGAGCCCGCCCAACGCCAGGTCACGCGCTTCCTCGTTGACCGTGGTGACCACGTACATCGCGAAGTACAGGATGCGCTCCAGGTTGCGCGGCGAGAGGTCGAGCAACAGGCCGATGCGGCTTGGAGTACCCTTGAAATACCAGATATGACTGACAGGTGACGCCAGTTCGATATGCCCCATGCGCTCGCGGCGCACTTTGGAGCGAGCAACCTCGACACCACACTTGTCGCACACAATGCCCTTGAAGCGGACGCGCTTGTATTTTCCGCAGGCGCATTCCCAGTCCTTGGTCGGACCAAAGATGCGCTCGCAGAACAAGCCGTCCTTTTCAGGGCGCAGCGTGCGATAGTTGATGGTCTCCGGCTTCGTCACCTCACCATAGCTCCACGAGCGGATCTGCTCGGGGCTGGCGAGGCTGACACGGATGGCGTCAAAATCATTGACTTCAAGCATTGGGGGAGGCGCTGGTGACCCAACCAGAGGGCGACAACCCGCGCCTGTCTCCTTTCCGAATGCCTACCGGAACGATCTTCCGGGTGTTGGCGCCGCGGGACCACATGCAGGTGGCGCTCCGACGACGGAAGAGGCCCGCACTCCTCTTCCGTCGCGACTCGGAGGCGTCACGACCGTTCGACAACTCGCCTATTCGTTCTCAAAGCCACTGAGGTTGATGCCCAGTTCAGGCATCACATCAGCGCTCGTATCTTCCAGAAGCTGAATGCGCTGCTCGTCTTCGTTGAGCACCTCGACGTTGATACCGAGGCTCTGCAGCTCCTTGACCAGCACCTTGAACGACTCTGGCACGCCCGGCTCGACGATTGGCTCACCCTTCACGATGGCCTCATACGTCTTCACACGGCCGGTCACGTCGTCCGATTTGACAGTCAAAATCTCCTGCAGGATGTTGGAGGCGCCATAGGCTTCGAGCGCCCACACTTCCATCTCACCGAAGCGCTGGCCACCGAACTGCGCCTTACCACCCAACGGCTGCTGTGTGATGAGGCTGTATGGGCCGGTGGAGCGGGCATGCACCTTGTCCTCGACGAGGTGGGCCAGCTTGAGCATGTAGATATAGCCAACGGTGACTGGCGTATCGAACTCATCGCCAGTGCGGCCGTCGTAAAGCTTCACTTTGCCTTCGACCGGCAGATTGGCCTTCGTGAGCCACTCTTCGATGTCAGCCTCAGAGGCGCCATCGAACACAGGCGACGCGACGTGATAGCCGAGCGCTTGCGCAGCCCAGCCCAGGTGCGTCTCCATGATCTGGCCAATGTTCATGCGGTGCGGCACGCCCAGCGGATTCAGAATGATGTCCACCGGAGTGCCATCAGGCAGGAATGGCATGTCTTCCACTGGCAACACGCGGCTAATAACGCCTTTGTTGCCGTGGCGACCGGCCATCTTGTCGCCCGCGCCGATCTTGCGCTTCTGCGCAATGGCGACGCGCACCAGATGGTTCACACCTGGGGGCAACTCGTCGTTCGCCTCACGCGAGAAGACCTTGACCTCGACCACCTTGCCGCGCTCGCCGTGTGGCACGCGCAGCGACGTGTCTTTCACCTCACGCGCCTTCTCACCGAAGATGGCGCGCAGCAGTTTCTCTTCAGCGGTGAGCTCCGTCTCGCCCTTCGGCGTGATCTTGCCCACCAGGATGTCGCCCGGGCCAACTTCAGCGCCAATGTAGATGATGCCGCGCTCATCCAGATTCCGCAGGCCGTCTTCGCCCACGTTCGGGATGTCGCGTGTAATCTCTTCTGGGCCAAGCTTGGTGTCACGCGCTTCGAGTTCGTGCTTCTCGATGTGAATGCTGGTGAACAGGTCTTCGCGCACGACATGCTCGCTGATCAGGATGGCGTCTTCGAAGTTGCCGCCTTCCCACACCATGAACGCGACGAGAATGTTCTGGCCGAGCGCCAGCTCACCGTTCTCCGTCGCGGAGCTATCGGCGATAGCCTGCCCCTGCGCCACACGGTCGCCCTTGTTCACGATTGGGCGCTGGTTGATGCAGGTGCCCTGGTTCGAGCGGATGAACTTACGCAGCTTGTGCGCGTGCTCCACGCCGTCGTCGTCCAGCACGACAATCTGCCGCGCCGTCACGCTGACGACCTCGCCCGCCGCCTTAGCCAGCACTACCTGACCCGAATCAGCCGCGACCTGCTTCTCGATGCCCGTGCCGACAATCGGCGACTGCGGGCGCAGCAACGGCACCGCTTGCCGCTGCATGTTCGCGCCCATCAGCGCGCGGTTCACGTCGTCATGCTCCAGGAACGGAATCATGGCGGCGGCCACGCTCACCGCCTGTCGGGGTGAGATGTCCATATAGTCGATGCGTGTCGCGACTTCCTGCACGAAGTTGCCGGCGTAGCGCGCTAACACACGGCTCGATTCGAAGTGGCCGTCTGGGTCAAGCGGCGCGTTCGCCTGGGCGATGTGATATTTCTCCTCGTCGTCGGCGATGAGGTAGTCGACCTCATGCGAGACAACCGGGCGAATCTTCACCTCTTGCGACTTCAACGCCTTCTTCAGCTTGGCGGCGAGTTCCTCGTCAACCTTTGTCTCCGCCGGAGCGATGACAGCGCCCTTCGCGTCGACCACATCGCTGCGCAGCGTGTGGCCGATTAACTCGGGGCTGTCCGCCGGTAGCTGATGGACGACCTTACGATAGGGAGTCTCAATGAAGCCGTACGGGTTGATCTGCGCATACGTCGCCATGTTACCGATCAGACCGATGTTCGGGCCTTCAGGCGTCTCGATCGGGCAGATACGGCCATAGTGCGAGTGGTGCACGTCGCGCACGTCGAATCCGGCGCGCTCACGCGAGAGGCCACCAGGACCTAGCGCAGAGAGGCGGCGCTTGTGGCCGATCTCGGCCAGCGGATTTGTCTGGTCCATGAACTGCGAAAGCTGGCTGCCGCCGAAGAACTCTTTCATGGCCGCGACGACCGGGCGAATGTTGATCAACTGATTCGGTGTCGCCTGCGACGGGTCTTGCGCGATGGCCATGCGCTCTTTGACGACGCGCTCCATGCGCAACAGACCGACGCGGAACTGCGACTGAATCAGTTCACCCACGCTGCGCACACGACGGTTGCCCAGGTGGTCGATATCGTCCTTCTTGCCAATGCCATTGTTCAAAGTGACCATGCGGCGGACGATGGCGACGACGTCGTCCTGAGTGAGCGTGCGGATGGTCTGGGGGGTGGCCAGATCCATCTTGCGATTCAGCTTATAGCGACCCACGCTGCCCAGATCGTAGCGGCGCGGAGCATAGAACAAGTTATAGACGAGCGTTTCAGCATTGCTCGCCGTGGCCGGATCACCGGGGCGCAGCTTGCGATAGACTTCCAGCAGCGCCTCTTGGGGCGTTTTGATGGGGTCCTTATCGAGCGTCGCGGTGATGAAGCGGTGATCGCTCGTATCCACATCGGCGAACGCGGCGAGAATGCCCGCGTCCGTCTTGAGATCGGGCGTGTTCTCGGTCTTGCCGGGGTCACGGTCGCCGATGGCGCCCATCGCGCGCAGCAGCGTCGTGATCGGAATCTTGCGCTTGCGGTCGATCTTGACGGACAACTGGTCCTTGTTGCTCGTCTCGAACTCCAGCCACGCGCCGCGATTCGGAATCAGCTTAGCGGCAAAGAGCGGGCGGCCCGTCGCGGGATCATCCTCGGCGGTAAAGTACACACCAGGCGAGCGCACGAGCTGGCTCACCACCACGCGCTCAGCGCCGTTGATGATGAATGTGCCTTCCTTCGTCATGAGCGGGAAATCGCCCATGAAGATGTCTTTCTCGGTAATCTCGCCGGTTTCTTTATACGTCAGGCGCGCCTTCACGTAGAGTGGCGCGGCGTACGTAGCGTCGCGTTCGCGGCACTGCTCCTCGGTATATTTGGGCTGCTCGAAAGGGCTCTCCGGGACGATGAACTCCAATTTGAGACTTTTGCTCGTGAAGTCCTCGATGGGAGAGATCTCAGCAAAGAGCTCGCGCAATCCCTCGCGCTTGAACCACTCGAACGAATCGAGTTGGACCTGGATGAGGTTGGGCATTGGGCGAATCTCGGGGATTCGCGCAAAGCTCACGCGCTCAGGGAGGGAGACGGCTTTGCTTACTGCCATGTGACGATTACTCCTCTCGCCAGTCGCCCTGCGATGCGGGCTTGTGCCCCTGTCGCCGCTCCCGAGGGAGCCGCGCTTGTCAGCTTCACATTAGCGCTCACGTTGGCGTGCGCCGAATGCGTGAGACTGCCTGGGACCCTGCGCTTCAATGGGTGTACCTGCCTGCCGAATCGACCCGATGACCGTTCATAGGTCACCGGATTGGACTGGATGGATGAGATGAACTGAGACAAACCTTTTGGACGGACTGATCGACCGATGGACGCGCAACGACACCGCTTGCGCGAACCGTATGGCGACTTCGCGGTAAATACGAAGGCGAACCTACCCACAGGCGCGCTAACCACAAAGGCCAGGACGCCGGGGAACGCCAGCCAACTTCAGCCGACTGACGCTGTGTAAGCAGGCGCGCCATCCGCAGCGTTGAGGATGACTACTTGCGCCGGGCGACGGACACGTTGGAACCGCTTGACTGTACCAGTTGAGAGCGACATACTACCCCTGTACGAACTGGATGGAAGACTCCGGCTCTCCGGGAAACCTGCCCGGGCACTGGGGATAAGCGACACGCGCTCCGGGCGCATCGGGGAAACATCGCAGCACAGACCTCGCGATGTCGAGGTCAGATGGGTTGGTAACTGGTCGCAGACCGTGCTCATCGCGCTTCTTTCCTGCCGATATATGAGTGACAGCGAATATCACTCACGGTTCGTCACAGGGCGCAGCATACGGGGGACTTTCGCCCACAAGCGCAATGACCCTACGCACGCATGAATAGAGCAGGCCCTCACATGTTCCTGTAGAACGAGGACTTGCTCTATCGTGTATACTCAGGGCCAGAGAGATATCTGCTCGTAGGAGTGATCGCTCCGCATCCACGGGCCGGTGTCAGATTCGCTGGCGGCGTTCTACGCCTTCGCCCGTTATTGGGGCGCAAAATACCGCAGGTAGTGATTGTAGCACGCCGCGTGCCGAACCGTCAAGGGTTCTGTGCGCCCTTTTTCTCCCCTCACTTCGCGACCTGTGACATCCCCTTGGTAACGCCCGCATGCGACGCCGCAGGGGTGAGTTCACCCCCACGCGCCGCACACACTACTAGGCTAGCAGCCAGTGCCCTGGCTCATCGCCGGAACGAGCTTCGTATTGAAGTCGTTGAGATTCGTCGCGTAGAGTATCTTACCGCACTTGTCCGAGACGAAGTAGAAGTTAGGCGAGTTCTGCGGCGCTGCACCACCTTCGATCTCTGTCAACTCAGGGTTGGCGATAGGGCCAGGGGGCATGCCGTCCTGCGTGTACGTATTGTACGGATTGTTGGGCGCAACATCATTACCAGATTTGCCCCCAAGATCGGCCCACCATTTACCCGTCGGCGGCGTTTCGGTATCGCGAGCATACTCGACCGACGGATCGGATCCCATCCTATATCCGGTATCGGCGGTTCCCTGATTCACGATGTTGAGATAGCGGTTGTGATAAACAGCTGCCACGCCCGGCAGATCCTTGATGTTGTTGATCTCGCGCACCGCGAACGAGGAGATGATCAGCGCGTCATTCAGGGCCTGTACATCGTCCTTCGCGTCCGGGTAGGCGGCCTTCATCAGATCGAAGATGTTCTTGCCATTGACCTGCACGGCGTTGGCGCGGCACTGCTTGGCGTCGGTGATGTAGGCAGCGGGATTGCTGGCAGGGCCAGGGCAAAGTTCCATGCCGAACTGCTGCACCATCTTCTCGATTACATCCGTCGTGGTCGCGCTAGCAAAGAAGTTGGAGCCAGCAGGGTAGAGGTAACCCTCCAGCGCATAGGCGACATTCGACCCAGGCTGTGGAATATACCAGTACTTCGTCCACAGCTTCGTGCCGTCGGGCTCAATGCCTGTCTTGGCCGTCTTCAGGAAGTCGGCTGAATTAAACGCCGACAACTGCTGGAAGTATTTCGGGTACTGCGTTGCGCGCAACCCATCAGGAATGACAACGGAAATCTCATCTGGCTTGCCCACCTGGAGCTTCTTGATGATCTGGTCCATGGTCATGCTGGGGTTCAGCTCATAGATGCCCTGTTCCAGGCCACGATCGAGCTTGCGATAGCGCGCCCACGCGCGGAACAGCAGCGCGTTGCGAATCAATCCTTCGCTTTGCAGACGCTGCGCGACGCTCGCGGTGGTGTCACCACTCACGACCTCGAATTTCACGACAGTCGTGACGTGTTTATTGGCAGGTTGAAAGATATCCAGCGCTGCGGTGGCGCCGACAAAGCCGACAACCAGCGACACCAGCACGAGGAAGACTACGACGACACGGGCGAAGCCCTTCATTGGCTCTCGTCCTCCTGTTGCTCACTCTGTTCTATCGAATCTATCGAGGGTCGCTCGCGCGCCTCACGTGCTTGCTGCGCACGTTCGCGACGCCGTTGCTCTAGCACATCCTCCAGGATGACCGCAGCGGCTTCCGCGTCTATACGCTCACGGATGCGATCAGGTCGCACGCCCATCTCACGCAAACGCTCCTCGGCGCGCACGCTCGATAGCGTCTCATCCGCGTAGATCAGCGGAACGGTGATGCGGCGACGTAGCTTCTCGGCGAACGCCTGGTTCGCTCGCGCCTGCCCATGGAGTTGACCATCGAAGCTGACCGGCAGGCCAACCACGACCAACTCCGCCTCGGCCCGCGTAATCTCTTGGGCGACGGCTTCGAGCGCGGCGGTGGTGGATTTGCGACGAATCAACGCGCGCGGCGTGGCGATCAGTTCCAGTTCATCGCAGACAGCGACGCCAATGCGCGCCTCACCAACATCCAGCGCGACGATAACCACGCGCGACCCTCTCTCCACCTCGGCGCTTCGCTTCAGCGTGACTGACGCCAGGTCCGTCACAGCATATCATGGCAAGCGCAGGTGTAAACGCAGCCCGGTCATTGTGTCTGGCGGCCCGGCTGCGATAAGCGCAAGTCAGGCGCCACCGGCTCGCATGCCATCTGGCGCGAACGGCGCCGCGATTGCTCATAGCTCTCGACGTAAGCGCCCAGCCGAGGCATACCAGGAAGTCCTAGTCGCACATGCGCGGGTAGGTCCGATTGCGTCGGTATGGTAGACTCGTTGAACAAGCGCCTATCAAGCGCCGAAGCGCCGATGGAGCGGAGCGCACGCGTGTGGCTCAGATCCCAGGGCGCCAGGCGAGCGTGGATTTCCGCAGTTCCATTCGCGCCTGGCAGGCTGCCAACTGGCTATACGCCTCGGAGGGATGACGTATGACCTTATTTTGGATTGTCATTATCGCGCTGGGTGTTCTCGCGGCGCTGATCAACTTCGGCATCGCCGCTGCGCATCGTAGCGAGCCGATGATCTTCGCGGTACGTGCGCTGGCAGGGCTCGTCGGCCTGGTCGCGTCGGTGGGCATTGTCGTTGGCAAAGAGGCAAACCTCGTTCCTGTCATCATCCCATGGCCCTTTAAGCTAATCGCCGCTGGCGTCTTCGTTTTCGCGGTGCTCTTCCTGCCAGCGACGCTGAGCAAGTCGAGCGAGACACAGGAAGTGTCACTGCAGCAGCGCGCCGCCCGCCCCATCAATGCGACCGTGCGCCTGCGCGATCAGGTCGTGAAGGGCGCTGACGAGTGGGTGAACTAACGCGGGCTCAGCCATAGCGCAGCGCATGCTCCGCGTGAGAAAATGGACCGACAGGCAAGCGCGCCCGTCGGTCCATTTCGTGTGTACGGCAGCGATTTCGAGAGGACAGCCATGGCTAGCAGCGTCGAAACCTTGCGTGCGCTGCTCGTCGCCCATGCTGGAGCGGCGGCAGGCTCCCTGACACTTGCCCCTGCGGCCCCTCGTGGCCGTGAAGAGCGCTATACGGCGCGGGGCGGTGACGTGTCGCTGGATATTCGGCTGTATCCTCCCAGCGAGCGTGATATCGCGCGACGCGAGAACGCCGGGCTGCGGCTCGCGGGAGCCGTCGGGCTCGCTCCCGCGCTGATCTACGGTGGCGAAGACACACACTGGCCCGGCAGTTTCGTGCTCATCGTGCAGGAGCCACGCGGCGAACGGCTTGGTGGCCGCCCATTGAGCGATGCCGAGATGGATAGCTGGCTCTTTCTCCTTCTCACGCTCCACCATCTGCGCCCAGACCCAGCGACACAGCCACTCAGCCTGAACACCGACCTCACCGCCTGGTGGAACGCCCTCCAGCCAACGTGGGAGTCGTGCCGCATCGCCTACGCTGGCCAGAAATACGCGCAACTCATGCTCGCGATGAGTCAACTCCATGCCATCACACAGGTGCGCATCGAGACGAATCGTGGCCTCTGGCGCGACATCACGTTGCGTCCATGTCATGGCGCACCGTCGCCAGAGCGGCTCGTCGCCGACGGCGCCAGGCTGAACCTGACCGACTGGAGCGCCTTCGGCCTGGGTGATCCGGCGGTCGAAGTGGCGCATGTGAGCGTGCAGGCCGCGCTGACCAGCCAACTGACGAATGAGCAATACGCCCGCTTCCTCACAACGTATCTCAATGGCATGCGCGACCTGCGCGACACCACCTTCGAGGAACGTCTGCGCATGTTCACGTCTGTCGCGCCGATGGGGTTCGCCATCACAGCGCTGGCGGCGTTGGCTCAGACAGGCGCGGCCAACAAAGAGGCCCATCTGACCTACCTGCGACGGCTCGACCGCGCCCTGATATGGATGCAGGCGCTCGGCGTCGACTTCGGCGATCCGGCCAAACTCCTCGCCCCACTCGCCTAACAGCAGAGCGACGTCGCCCAATAGCATCATCGGCTCCCGCACAGACACACTGCACAGGAGCCGATGATCTCATTCCTACCCTATTCACCCACTATGGCGTAGCAGTGGGAACGGGAACGGCTGTCGGTGTCGGCGTGTCCGTTGGCGTCGGGGCAGGCGTCGTCGGCGAAGCCGTGGGGGCTGGCGCCGTCGCGGTCGCTGCGGGTGTTGGCGTCACTGTCGGTAGTGGGGTCGGCGCTGGCCCAGTCGCGGCCGACTCACTGGCCAGCAGAGTCGGCAACGTCACTGGGACAAGGCCACGGTCACGCAGGCCCGCCAAGATATACGGCAGCGCGGCGGCAGTCTGATCGCGCGCGGCTGGGCCATCGTGCAGCAAGATAATGGAGCCAGGGCGCACCTGCGAGAGCACCCGCTGCACAATCACCATCGTCCCGGGGCGCGACCAGTCAAGCGGGTCCACATCCCAATTCACGGTCGTCAGGCCAAAGGCGCCCGCCTGCGTCACGATGCCTGAATTGACCGAACCGTAGGGTGGTCGCCACAGCCACACGCAAAAACTATTGCCCAGATCGAGATGTAACTGCTGGACGGTCGCGCCGAGTTGATAGGCCCGCGCATTGACCGAGAGCAATTGCATGTCTGGATGATTCCACGTATGCACGCCAATCGCGAAGCCGTCTGCCGCCTCCCGTTGGATGAGCCACGGATAGGCATTCGCATACTGCCCCATGACGAAGAAGGTCGCCGGAGTATGCGACTGTTCCAGGAAGTTCAGAATAGGCATTGACGAAGCGGGCACTGGGCCATCGTCAAACGTCAACGCGACCATATTCGAGCTTGGAGTCCCATACGACGCGGCGTTATAGATGACATAGGGCCGCGGACGTGGCGCGCCGCCACCAGGACACCCCTGCCCGACGCCACCACTCCAGCTACCCGTGTAGGAGAATGGGTAGTTGTACGTTGGGCCATTCTTGGGGCCAGTTGGGTGCGCAGGCTTGTGAATCCGGTATTTCTGTGAGATAGAGGTGACGTTGCCTGCCGCTGGGTCACCCATCCCCGGTGGAATCGTGCCCGTATCGCCAAAATCCTGCGGCTTCAACGGCATCCGCGAAAGAACGCTCATCCCAGTGAACGGGACAAATGTAAGCCCCTCGCTCTCCTGCATACCCGCGACGACGCTGGCAGCCACGAGCAGCGCGCTGAGCGCAAGCATCACGACGCCTGGCCATCGCCTGCGTCTCGGCCTTCCCACAGGCGCCTTCCGTGGCCCTGATATCGCCTTGATCGCCGGCCGAGGCAATGTCGCAGTAGATAGGCTAGCGCCTCGCGCGCTAGCCTCCCTGCCCTCGTCCATGACCTACCCCCCAAAAAGCGCCAGAATGCAACCTTCTCTGGCTACGTATGCTTGCCGCCAACGCCGTACTGATCTAACATCGCGCAAGCCCTCACGACTATAACAGACTAATGTTAAGAGGAGATATAAACACCGTCACACTTTCGTCCCAGTCATTCAATACAACTCGCATTGCGCCCGCGAATGTCACATCTGCCCCTGAAGTGAGACGAACGTCACAGATTATGCTCGCTTGACAGGTCAATTACTTTGATATATATCTAATTAAACAATTGTAAAAATATATGGAGAACACATATGAATGATGTAACTGCGCCCGATGAACAGCCCGAAGCGCACACTGCGCTCCTGCTGATGTATCTCAAAACACTGGCTGATCTGAGCCGTTTGCGCATCCTGGGGGCATTGGCCTCGCAAGAGCGCACCGTGGAAGAACTGGCCGACATGCTCGACCTGAAAGCGCCCACGGTATCACATCATCTGGCGCGGTTGCGAGCGCTAGGGCTGGTGGAGACGCGCGCCGACGGCGTGACCCGCTGGAACCGGCTAGAAGTGGCAGGTCTGGAGCGACTGGCGAAGATGCTCGCGACGCCGCAGATAGTGGCGACCCTGGCCGCCGACGTAGAGGGCGCGACCTGGGAACGCAAGACGCTGAGCGACTTCCTCGATGGCGAGCGACTCAAAGAGATTCCCGCGCAACTGAAGAAGCGCCAGGTCATCCTCCGCTGGCTAGCCAACCAGTTCGAGTGGGATCGCGAGTATAGCGAGGTTGAGGTCAACGAAATCCTCAAGCGGCGTCACCCTGATTCGGCCACACTCCGGCGCGAGTTGATCGGTGAACAGCTCCTTGCGCGCGATCATGGTCGCTACTGGCGGGCCGAACCTTTGACCGACGCCGCGCTGGAACAGATCGAGCGCAAGTTGGAATGGGGACACATCTACACCGAGCACGAGTTGGCCGCACTCCTCCGTCAGCAGACGCATAGCGCAGACTCCGCCCGCCGCGCACTGCTCGCGCGAGGCGCCCTGACCTTCGACCGCGACCACTACTGGCTGAGCCGTCCGCCCGAGGAGCGCCTGAAATGAGCCAGGCCACAGCCGACACTCCACACCATACGCGGCGACCACTCGGCGCGCTGACCACCCTGTGCGCTGAACCTGCGTTCGCGCGGCTGCTGCTCGGTTCCTTCATCAGTGGCGCAGGCAATTGGTTCAATACAGTGGCGCTGCTCGGTCTGACGGTGCGGCTCACTGGCTCACCGCTGGCGGTGGGAATCACGCTGGCGTTGAAGACACTTCCTCAACTCCTCCTGGCGCCAGTCGCAGGAGTGGTGGCCGACCATCTGCCGCGCAAGCGCATCCTCATCGTCGCGGACCTACTTGCCGCGCTCGTCACGCTGAGTTTCCTGGTGGCGACGTCAGCCTCGCGGCTATGGATCATCTACGCCGGAACGCTGGCGCTCGTCGTTGTCGACACTGTGCGTAGTCCCGCACGTAACGCGATCACACCATCCATCGTCGCGCCCGATACGCTGCCAGCCGCGAATGCGCTCGAAGGCATGGCTGACGGCTCCGTGATGCTGCTCGGCGCGGCGCTTGGCGGGCTCGTCAGTGGAATGTTCGGCCCTACGTCGGCGTTTCTGATCAACTCAGCCTCATTTCTCGCCTCAGCAGCGCTGATCGCGACGGTACGAGTTCCGCCAATCGCGGCGGACAGCGCGGCGCGTGGGGTGCGTGCGCTCACGGAGGTCTGGCCCATCGTACGCGCCTCACGGACGCTCCAACTGCTGCTGCTCCTCGCGACACTCTGGCCAATTGGAGGCGGCGCCATCAATCTCCTGCTCACGGTCTACCCAACACAGGTATTTCACGCGGGTGATCGCGGTATCGGCGCGCTGTATGCCGCGATTGGCGTCGGCTTCCTGCTCGGCGGCTTCGTAGCGCCGCGCTTCGCGAGGCGTACGGCGCTGAGCCTGACGCTGGCGTTCATCGTCGAGGGTATTTTGCAGATCGCCGTGAGCCAGGCGCCGTCGCTGCTGATAGCCGTGCTGGCGCTGGCGCTCGCCACGAGCGCGGCAGGCGTGGGCAATGCATGCGCTTCAACCATCATCATGCGAGCAAGCCCTGCGCATGCGTTGGGACGTGTCTTCGCACTGATGGGCGCGCTGTCTACGGTCACATTCACACTCTCGTTGCTGGCGTCTGGCGTGCTGCTCCACAGCATGTCGCCGCGCACACTTGGCGCGCTCGCGGGTGGCCTCATCACTTGCGCCGGACTCGCCGCCCGCGTGACCAGCGGCTCCTTGCTCACGCAGACAGAGACCCTGCCAGTGTCTGCCGCAGAGTGAGACTTCGCGACTGGCCAGATATGCTACCATCTGAGATGAGCGCGTCTTGCTCCCACCCGATGATGCTGTGTATGTGTACAGGAAGACTACCTCGGAGCATCCAGTCATGAACGAGCCTAATAATCCGGCGACTTCGACACAATCTGATCTGAACCAGCCACAGCCAGGATCGCGTGGCGCTCGCTATATGTGGGAGATGGAGCAGGCGCGACGGCGCGCAGTGCGTGATCTTGTCGAGCAGCGCATTCAGGAGGCGCGGGAAGAAGGAAAGTTCGACAATCTCGCGGGCGCTGGGCAGCCGCTGCGGCTCGATGAGGATGTCTGGGCGGGCGACAAGTCTCTCGCCTATCACCTCTTGAAGAGCAATAACGCCGCGCCGCCTGAGGTGGAGCGCGGCCAGGAGATCGACCGCGACCTGCAGCGCGCTGAGGAGCCGCTGCGGCTGCTGCGATTCCGCCGCGATGCGCTGCTCGCCCGCACGATGGCCTCGGCCAGCGACCGTCGCGCCTATAATACACTGCGCGCAGCGACCGAGCGCGCCTATGAAGAGGCGCTGCGTGGGATCAATAGCAACATCCTGAGCCTGAACATCATTGCGCCTGCTGCCCTGCATCGCCGTCTACTCGATGTCCCGGGGCGCATGGCGACGTTTCGCGAGGAGTTTCCACCGCTGGCTGAGCGGTAAATACGCAGCCGCGCTGGAATGGGGAGAATATCGCCGTGGGAATGTCGTTGCGTCGTGCGCCCGGGTCACATCCCGGACTCTTCACTGATATGTATCATCCCGACTCGGCATACGTCAGTTGGGTGACGGGACGCAACAGCATCACCACGTTCGACCTCTACGCTCGCTCAGCGCCGTTTGGTGGCGGCTATCTGCTCGTCGCCGGACTCGAAGCCGCGCTCGAATTTGTCGAATCGTTTCGCTATGAGCCGGAGGAACTGGCGTTTCTGGCGCGCATCCGCGACTATGACGCGGCCTTCCTCGATGAACTCGCCACCCTGCGCTTCACCGGAGACATCTCGGCGATGGCGGAAGGCAGCATCGCCTTCCCCAACGAACCATTGCTGCGCGTCACCGCGCCATTCCGCGAAGCGATCTTGATGGAAGCGGGCCTGCTGCAGGCGATCAATCTGGCGACGCTCGTAGCGACCAAAGCCGCGCGCATCGTCTATGCCGCGCAAAACAGACGTGTCTCCGAATTCGCCTTCCGCCGCGCGCAGAATCCGCTGGTCGTCGCGCGCTCGTCGTCTATCGGCGGCGCATCGAGCACCTCATTGCTGGCGGCCGCCTTCGACTACCGGCTGCTGGCGACTGGCACCGTGCCGCATGCGCTCATCCAACTCTTCCCATCGGAGGAGGAAGCGTTCCTCTCGGTCGCCCGCTCATTCAACCGCTATACCCTGCTGCTAGACACCTATAACCCACGCCAGGCCATCCACACCGCCATCGCCGTCGCCAGACGTGTTGGCGATGAACTGGGGCATACGCTGGCCGCCGTCCGGCTCGACAGCGGCGACATCGTGGCCGACAGCCAATATGTACGGGCGCGCCTGGCGGAGGCGGGCATGGCGTCGGTGCGCATCCTCGCGAGCGGCGACCTCGATGAATTCGAGATCGTGGACCTCCTCGCGGCAGGCGCGGAGATCGATGCGTTCGGCGTGGGAACGGCGCTGGGGGTCGCGGCTGGCAACATCGAGCACGGCGTCAGTGGGTCCACACTCGGGGGCGTGTACAAAGAGGTGTGGTGCGTGGATGAGGACGGCAGCGAGCACCCGAAGCTGAAACTAGCGGCGGAAAAGACCACCTGGCCCGGACGCAAGACCGTCTATCGGCATCCAGAGTGGAAGGAAGACGTCATCCAGCTCGAAAGCGAGCCCGCGCCCGCTGGCTATACTCGTCTGCTGCGTCCGGTGATGCGTCAGGGGAAAGTCGTGCCGGGCAGCCTGCCGCCGCTCTCAGAGATCCGTGAACTCGCGCAGGCGAATCTGCACGCGCTGCCCGAGGAATACCGCGCGCTCAAGGTCGGCGAGGCATACCCCGTGCGTGTCAGCGAGCCGCTCCGCGCGCTGCGGATGGAGGCGATACACGAGGTGACGGAGCGCAGCCGTGACGGCTCCAACGGCACAGGCCCCGATGACGCGCTGTCGACGGAGCCAACACCCAGCGGCGAGCCATCACAGCCCTAGCGGCGACAAGACCTCACCCATGTCCCCCTCTCCACGCGGGAGAGGGGAAATCCGGACTCCCCTCGCCCTGTGGAAGAGGGGCGAGGGGTGAGGTTAACCGGCATCAACGACCTCGGCAAACGTGGCGCTCACACCATCTTCTCGCAGAGGTAGCACCAGCGCCAATTCTCACCCGGCTGGAATGACTGCATGATGGGATGCCGGGTCGCGTGGAAGTGCTTCGTCGCGTGCTTATTCTTTGAGGAATCGCAGCAACCAACATGCCCGCATTCCAGGCACATGCGCAGGTGCACCCACTGGTCGCCCATCTTCAGGCACTCCTCGCATCCCTGCGCGCTGGGCGTCACGTCGCGGATAGTATCGAGGTGCGGACACGTCGTCGTAGGCATCGCATTCTCCCTGGCTGCTAGAGACTATTGAAGATTACTGATTAACAGCAGGCCGGTCGGCCCGCCCGCTCGATAGCCGTTCGCCGATCTTGCGGGCGACAGCGCCGAAGCCCTGCCCCTCGATGTAGATGGCGGCGACTACCGCCGACGCCCACGCGCCCACCGCGCCCACCAGCGACACCACGCGGAAGGCATTCAGGAATGCGAGATTGATCGAGTGGTGGATGGCCGCCGCTGTGCTAGCGGGTGTTCCCGCTGGCGTCTGCGCGCCCGCCAGCCGCTCACGCTGTGCCTGGAGCGCATGCAGCAGCGCCGGGTTGAGATGCAGCGCCGCGAGATTCGCGTCGAACGCTGGATTGAAGATGGCGACAAAGATCAGATTCATCAGCGCGATGGCGATGAGCCCCGAGGCGCGCGACACCGCGTTGTTGATGCCTGAAGCGGCGCCCACCTGCGAGACAGGCGCCGAGTTCATCACCGCTGTGGTGAGCGGCGCAATGACCAATGCCATGCCTAGGCTCAGCATCACCATCGCTGGAAAGAAGGTCGTCCAATAGCTGCCGCCGAGGCCCGGGACGGCGAACAGCGCGAAGCCCACGCCCGCCAGTGTCGCGCCGACGACCAACGGAACCTTCGGGCCAATCCATGCTACCAGGCCGCCTGTCCAGCGCGAGAGGGCGAAGATGATGATTGTGAACGGCAAAAATGCGGCGCCTGCCTCCGTCGCGGTGTAGCCCTGCGCCTGCTGCAGATTGAACGGCAGGAAGTAGAGCGCGCCGCCAAGCGCGCCATAGAGCAGCAGCGTCAGCAGGTTGGCGCCCGTGAAGGTACGCGAGCGGAACAGATTCAGCGAGATCATCGGCGCGGCGCTGTGCAGTTCGACATAAACGAAGGCGGCCAGGCCAATGACGCCGAGCGCGATCGTCGCGAGCACCAGCGGAGCCGTCAATCCCAGCGTGCTCGCCTCGATCAACCCAAACACGAATGCGCCAAGGCCAGCCGTCGCCAGCGCCACACCGGGCCAATCGAGCGGTCCCGTCGCCGTTTCGTCGCGACTCTCACCGACACGCCAGAAGACGATGGCCAGCGTGATGGCGGCTATCGGCACGTTGATGAAGAAGACCGCGCGCCACGTCGCGAACTGCACCAACCAACCACCCAGCACTGGGCCAATCGCCGAGGTGATGGTGGTGAATCCCGACCACATGCCAATCGCAGCGCCCCGATGGCTCTCATCGAAGGTCGCGCTGATAATGGCGAGACTACCAGGCACGAGCAGCGCGCCACCGACACCCTGCGCGGCTCGCCAGAAGATCAGCGCGCCAATCGTAGGCGCGACTCCGCAGCCAATCGACGCAAGCGTAAACGCCGTAATGCCGATCACGTAGATGCGCTTGCGACCGAATCGGTCGCCAAACGAGCCGCCCATCAGAATCAGCGCGCAGAGAAACAGAGAATACGCCTCGATGACCCATTGCGCGTCGGCTGCGTTCGCGCCCAGTTGGCGCTGAATGCTTGGGAGAGCGACATTGACCACCGTGCCATCAATAAAGGCGATGCTGGACCCCAGAATCGTAGCGACCAGCGCCCAATTGGGATTGAATTTCGTCGGTGGTGCGGAGCGTCTGGCGCGAATCAGCGAATCCTCGCATGGCGAGTGGACCGGTGTGTTCATGTATGAACGTCCTTGGGTGAGGCGAGCAGCCGATCGTCAGCACATATCACAAATCTGTGTATTGGCGTTACATTGATTTGCCATCCATAATACAGCGTAGGACTATGGCGCGCCGCGACGCAACAACTGCCGCGCGCATGGTTTCCAGCTAGCATCCACGCCTAAGTATTTAGGGCTACGGCCCATTCACCGAGGGGCGCCGTCACTGCATTGACGCCTCGCCTACCCTTTAACAGGAAATCGCAGCCGATCGGCGCCACTGCGACGTGGGCGCCACGACTCTCCACCCACACGCAGGCGTCTACTCGCCCGCGCGTCATGCATCAGCGTCGATGTCTTGGTGTCGGATAGTATTGGAAGCTCCTGGCAGGACAACAGACCTGCGCGAGGGTAGAGGCATGGCATCGGACAAGTCATCATCCATTCCAGAACCTGACGACGAACTTACGCCAACGCAGGAGTTCGCCTGGTTGGGATTGCTGGCCGCCTGCGACTCGATCGTGCATCAAGTGGACGCGCGACTTCGCGCGGCGCATGCCCTCAGCCTCTCCGCCTATCGCGTCCTCTGGCGACTCGCGCTCGCGCCAACCGCCAGCATTTGCATGTCTGAACTGGCGGCCACCGTCCCAATCACGATCAGCGGCATGAGCCGACTGGTTGACCGACTGGAAGAGGCGGGACTGGTGCGACGAACCTCCAACCGCGAAGATGGCCGATTCGCCTGCGCCGCGCTCACCAGCGACGGGCTGGCGCTTGTCCAGACAGCCCACGTCACTTATGTCGCCACGCTCCGCCGCCTGTTTCTCGACCACCTGAATGATGAGGAACTTACCTGCCTTACCTCCTGCTGGCGGAGCTTGGAGCAGCGAAAGTCGCGAATGTAGTGCGCACATCCCCATGACAACCCAATAGACACGCCGAATCCAACGCTGTACACTGGCGGCAAGGGAGCGCTCAGCGCAGTCGCGTGGTAGTCGGAGGGCGTGGCATGTTGATTCGGCTCGGAATTATTGTTGTCGCCTGGGTGGCGATCATCAGCGGCATCATCGGCGCACTCGCGGGCGCGCTCGGCGTGTTGGCCGGAACGCTGCTCGATGTGCAGGCGCCCATCAGCAACAGCCTCAACATGGAAAGTGTCAGCGGCATTGCTCTGGTCGTGATCGGGCTGGCCTTCGCCATCGCAGGTGTCGCGCAGATCATCTTCGGCGTTGGGCTCTGGCAACTGCGCGGCTGGGCGTGGACGCTCGGCGTCGCGCTTCAGACGATGACGCTACTGGGCGCGCTCGGCGGCCTGTTCACCGGAGCGTTCACCATCCAGTCTGCCATCAGCATCCTGGTCTCTGGCGCTATCCTTGCGTACCTCTTGACGCCGCGCGTCCGCAAGCTCTTTGCCCGCCGCCGAAACGCCCAGGTCGCCGCCTGACACCATGCGCTACGAAGTGACGTGCTGTGGATGGTTCGCGTCCACCCACGCCACTTCTTCGGGCGCTTCCGCAGGCGTGATGTCGAGGTTGACCACCACCGGCTCTTGTCCGCTGCGGACAATCACACATGAGAGCGGCTCCTCGCTGCTGGCGTTGATCTCCTGGTGGGGCGCGAAAGGCGCGACGAAGATGAAATCGCCTGGTCCCGCCTCAGCGGTATATTCGAGTCGCTCGCCCCAGCGCATGCGTGCACGTCCACTGACCACGTAGATCACGCTCTCTAATGAGCCGTGGTGGTGCGCGCCTGTCTTCGCGTCTGGATGGATGGTGACCGCGCCCGCCCAGAGTTGATTGGCCCCCGCCGTCGCATGCGTAATCGCCGCGGCGCGGTTCATCCCCGGCGTCTGCGGTGTACTCGGATCGAGTTCCGTCGAGTGAACGACACGCACGCCAGTCGTGCGCCAATCGGGCGTCGTTACGCCCGTCTCTGCATCCGCCATGGTCGACGCCTCCTCACCAAGAACACGCAGCCGGGGGCCAGAGCCAGTCGCTTCAAACGCCGTAGCGTTGATGTTCCACCTTCAGGCAGCGATCCACAACCACGCGCAGGCCGCCACGTTCCGCGGTCTCTTCGCCTTCAGGGCTAATGACATTCAGTTGCAGCCACAACGCCTTCGCGCCAATCTTCACCGCATCCTCAGCGATCGGGGGCACGAACTCCGAACGGCGGAAGACGTCCACCAGATCGACCGGAAACGGAAGATCACGCAGCGTGGGGTAGCTCTTCTCTCCCAGCGCTTCGGATATGACCGGGTTAACCGGCACAATGCGATAGCCCTGCGCCTGCATATAGCGCGCCACATCGTGGCTGGGGCGGCCAGGGTCGGGCGAGAGGCCAACCACGGCGATTGTCTTGCTCTCGCGCAAAATCGCTCGAATCGTTTCCACATCCTGGTAGCGTGCGGGAATCCCGGTGTCTTGCATAAATATGCGCCTCCACTTGATAGTTACTATAGTATCCGAAAACATGGACAGTTATGCCACATGCTGCCGGTCTGCCAGGCAAAGCCTGACGGGGTGAACTACAACACCCGCTCTTCCGTTGCCAAAGGCGTCCGGAACCACTTTGGTGATAATGTTATAAGCGCCGTTCACATCGGCATTGAACCGCTTGCCGGTCGCCGTGCGAAAGATCCCGCGCTTCACTCGCTTACCGAGGTAGACGTCATGATGTTCCACAGATTCGCTATCGAGAAAGCTGCATTTACTAGTGTGACTTTCCTCGGTGCAGTGGACGTTGATACCGACTAACGCCGCCTTATATGTCAGCATGGCGATGAACCGGGCATGCGGAATCTGGACAAAGCTTTGATTGGTGCGCTTGCCTAGGTTTGCGCCCTGTTTCCAGCCGTTATTCTTGCCAATCACCAGCGTGCCGATCCGGTGTACAACCAGCGTTTCGATGATTCGGCGGCTAGCAAGGTGCAAATAGTAGTTCACCTGGCGATTGCGTTTGTCGGTTAACATATCCAGCCGGTGTGAGGTGTTGCGGCCATTAGGCAGTTTGGCTTGATAGGCGGCGCGGCGTTTGTTATACCATTGGTTCAACGCTTTGAGCGGGCGACCGTTAACCAGAAGCGGCACAAAGCCGGGCTGGTTTGCTGTTATCGTCGCCAAATTGTTGATCCCCAGGTCAATGCCAGCCACCCATTGTGAGTCCACATCTGTCGGGGTTATGTCCAGCTCATAGATGACCTCCACGGTGTAATGAGTGGCATGCGGGACGATCCGTACCTGTTGAGGCTGGTGTTGGGTGGCAATGCGCGCAGCCAGTCCAGAACATACTATGAACCCATCCCGCAGGGCCACCTTGCTGATGGCTTGTTTCGTGTAGATCAGCAGATTGCGGCCTTGCTTGTCGAGATAGCGCGGGAACTTCGGATGGCCCAGAAACTTGCCGGGGTTTGCCCGATAGGCCACGACCGCCGCCCCATAACTTTTCCAAGCGAAACAGACCTGTTTCAGAACCCATTGGGCGACCTTGGCTGGAAGCGCCTTATAGGTGTCTGCAGGCTGCATCAGCTTGTCTAGGTCGCCATAGTTGATAAGGGTCTGATCCGCGATGAACTGCTGTCGCATCTGATACAGCGTCGCATTGTAGAGGTTCTTGCTGGCAAAGGCGGCGTCAAGCGCCGCAAAGCGGGGATCATGCCGATCAATTCGGTGCTGTTCCACCAGTTGCATGGCTCTCCTCGCCTTCTAGTACCGCTTGAATCGCTGTCACTTTTTGTTTGGCTCGCCGTTGGCCATAGAGCCGGGCGGCGAAAAAATAGACGACGGCCACCAAATCCGTGACCAGATCGTCATTATCATTCTCCGCCAGATTCATCACCTCGATCCGCCGCCCTTGGAGTTTCAGCAGCGTTTCCAGGTAATGAAAGCCAAACCGGGTAGCTCGATCTTTATGCTCCACCACAATCACGGCGATTGTGGGGTCGGCCAAGAGTCTCAGGAACTTCGGGCGAGTATCATTCACACCCGATCCCACCTCTTTCACGGTAGCCTGAATCTGATAGCCTTTGGCGGCACAATAACTGGCGATCCGGACAGCCTGTGCATCCAGATTAGGCCGTTTCTCTGCCATTGATACCCGCGCATAGATTGCGACCCGGCCCGTAGGCAGTGTCGCTGGTTCTGGCGGATAGACGATAACCGTGCCAGTATCCTGCTGGAATCCCGACAACTTTCCGGCCTTCCACCAGCGCCAGGCCGTCTTGTAGCTAATACCCATCTTTTGTGCATATTCACTCAATTTCATGGCTTGATTGTGTCATCATTTGTCCACAAAAGTCAATGCATGGGCATATTTATTGTCAGTGCATATAATACGTCTACGCATCTGCTCGCGCTAGACTGGCGAGCAGAAATATAGTTGACCAACCAACTGTTGACTTAGCAATATCGTGTGGTATCGTAGGGACGTCTCGCCAAAGCGTGTATGATTCCATCCAACAAGCCGCGCTTCTGGTTGACGTATTGCGCCTCCGGTAAACTGGCGCCCGACTGGAGTAGACC
Source organism: Ktedonobacterales bacterium (assembly GCA_036391835.1). Lineage (GTDB taxonomy): Bacteria > Chloroflexota > Ktedonobacteria > Ktedonobacterales > JADMIN01 > JAKAIY01. The sequence goes on from DASVZC010000044.1 coordinate 29,020, forward strand.
GCGTGAAAATACTTGGCCGCCTGGCCGTCTTTCCAACCATCCCACCCCGCATCGAACGTCTGTATGAGTTAGCGTACAACCTCTGGTGGTCATGGACACCCAGCGCACAGGCGCTCTATGCGCAAGTCAACGCCAGCCTGTGGGAGCGCACCGAGCACAACGCTGTCGCCACATTGGCGGGAGCCGATCCCAAGCGGCTGCATGCGCTCGCCGACGACGCTGAATTTCTCGCACACTACGATGCAGTGATGGCCGAGTTCGACGCCTACATGCGCCCCACCACGACGTGGTTCAGCACGGAGTTCCCCAACCGCTCCGACGCCATCATGGCCTACTTCTCCGCTGAGTTTGGATTGCATGAGTCGCTGCCGATCTACTCGGGCGGCCTGGGCATCCTCTCTGGCGACCACTGCAAAGAAGCCAGCGACCTCGGACTCCCCTTCGTCGCGGTCGGCTTCCTCTATCCGCAGGGCTACTTCCGCCAGCGCATCAGTCGCGAGGGCCAGCAAGAAGCCAACTACGAGAAACTCGAATTCTCGCAGTCGCCCGCGCGGCCAGCCAAAGACGCGCAGGGCCGCGAGGCGCTCATCAGCGTGGACCTGCCCGGGCGCACCGTCTATGCGAAGGTCTGGCACGTACAGGCAGGACGTATCCCACTCTATCTGATGGATACCGACGTTCCACAGAACGATCCGGCGGACCGCACGCTCTCGGCGCGCCTCTATGCGGGCGATCACGAGATGCGCATCTCGCAGGAGATCGTGCTGGGCATCGGCGGTGTTCGGGCGCTGCGGGCGCTGGGCGTCGACGCGAAGATGTGGCATATGAACGAAGGCCACGCCGCATTTCTTGGGCTGGAGCGTTGCCGCGAACTGGTGAACGGCCTGGATGTCGAGTTCGAGGTCGCCCGCCACATCGCCGCCGCGAATGGCGTCTTCACAACCCATACGCCGGTCGCCGCTGGCAATGACGTCTTCTCCTTCGACCTGATGGATCGCTACTTCTCTTCCTACTGGCCGCAATTGCGCCTCGATCGCGACAGTTTCATGCGGCTCGCCCGGCAGGACGCGAACTGGGGCTCCGGCTTCAGCATGACCGTTCTGGCGATTCGCCTCTCGAACCGCCGCAATGGTGTGAGCCGCCTGCACGGCGAAGTGTCGCGTGAGATGTGGCGCTCGCTCTGGGCAGAGGTCGAAGCGAGCGAGGTTCCCATCGGCTCCGTCACGAACGGCGTGCACACGGCGTCGTGGCTCAACCCGAAGCTGGCGACCCTCTTCGACACCTATCTGGAGCCGGGCTGGCGCAACGACATCGACAATCAGGCGCGCTGGGACCGAGTCAACGACATTCCCAACACTGATTTCTGGACCACGCACGAGCAGATGAAAGCTGACCTGATCAGCTTCGCGCGCCAACGCATCGCCCGCCAGCGCACCCGCCACGGCGAGGGACCACAGGCGATCAGCGCGTCACGCGGCCTGCTCGACCCGAACGCGCTCACCCTGGGATTCGCGCGCCGCTTCGCCACCTACAAGCGTGCGACGCTGCTCTTCCGTGACCCGCAGCGGCTCGCGCGACTGCTGAACAATCCTGAGCGTCCGGTGCAGATCATCTTCGCCGGCAAGGCGCACCCCGCCGACAAGCCCGGCCAAGAGTTCATCCGCGCAGTCTACAACTACGCCCGCCAGCCCGAGTTCGCCGGGAAGATTGTCTTCCTGGAGGACTATGACATTGATATGGCGCGGCGGCTGGTCAGCGGCTGCGACGTCTGGCTGAACACCCCCATTCGCCCGCACGAGGCCAGCGGCACCAGCGGCCAGAAGGCCAGCCTGAACGGCCTGCCCAATTGCAGCATCATCGATGGCTGGTGGGAAGAGGGCTATAACGGCAAGAACGGCTGGGCCATCGGTGAGCGCCGTGACTACCAGGACGACGAGACCCGCGACGCCGCCGATGCGCTAGCGCTCTACGAGATACTGGAGCAGTCCATCGTGCCGCTGTACTATCAGCGCGGCGACGACGGGATGCCGCACGAGTGGGTCGCCGTAATGAAAGAAGCGATTCGCACCGTCGCACCTCAATTCAGCATGAGCCGGATGGTCAAAGACTACGTGCGGGAGTATTACATGCCCGCCGTGGCCTCAGGCAAACAGATGGATGCCCGCGCCTATGCCCTCGCGCGCGAGTTGACCACCTGGGAGCGCAACATCCGCTCGCATTGGGGCGAAGTCAACCTGACAGCCAGCGGCCCCAGCGGCGAGCAGATCGCCGAGGGCGAGCCAGTGCATGTCGAGGCGAAGGTCTGGCTCGGCCAACTCACGCCAAATGACGTGCGCGTGGAACTCGTCACCGCACGCGACGAAAACGGCGTCTTCGCCGAGCAACGAGTCGTCGAGATGAAGGCCGACCCGAAAGCCGTGGACGGAGCCATCCGCTACACCGCCGAGATGGAGCGACACCACACTGGCAGCGTGGTCTACGGTGTGCGCATCGCGCCCTACCACCCCGGACTAGCGTCACCCTTCGAGCTTGGCCTGATTCGCTGGGCGTAGCTCGCGCGACCACCACAAAGCGATGATGGGATGGCCTCCCAGAAAGCGGGAAGCCATCCCATCATTTCTACGTCGCGCGGAGGATTACGCCTGACGCCCGCTCATCGGGGCGTCGAAGAGGGCGAGTTCATCCTGCGCTGGAACTTCGAAGAAGGCGTCCCAGGATGCGAGTTGCGCTCGTGTGATTGGCACACTGCCCCAGCCACCCTCAGCGTTGCGCTGCTCGATGCGGCGCCAGCGTTCATCAAGCGGTACATCGAGATAGTAGAGTTCGACGGCTGCTCCTAGCGCATGCGCGCCCAGCCGCTTCTCATCGCGGTCCGAGCGCAGCCAGAAACCAGACTCCAGGATGACACTGACCCCGAGATGCAGCAGGTCCTGCGCGTGCAGCCAAAACATCCGCTCTAGCCGCTCGCGCGCAGGCTCGTCGTACAGGTCGATGCCCAGATGCGCCATCCACTCGTCAGGGCACAGGCGAATCGCCGGAACCTCCGCCGCCAGCCGCTGAGCGAGCGTTGTCTTGCCAGCGCCCGGCAGCCCACAGATCAGCAATAGCCGTGGTTGGCCCTGCCTCGCCATCTCGTCCCCTCCTATGCCCTCCGCGCTCTCAACATCTTACCTCCCTGGCGCCTGAAGTCAGCGTAATTGGAGATAGAGCAAGCAGGAAACAAATCATCGTGCGCCTGCGTCATACCCTTAGCAGACTATCGGCGGTCATGTTGTTGCCGGGTGGAGGGTCTATGCTCGACGGTCTCCCTAACTTGCTCGTCCTGCAATCAGTGCGGACTGGCGCGGCATTGATTGGCGCATTGGTCGGCGCGCTGGCCGTGGTCACGCTCTTCGTGGGCATCATCAGGCGTACCCCACGGCTGGGAGTATCTGAAGGGGCGCTCTCCGGCATATCGCTCGGCCTGTTGGCCGGTATCCTCGGTGGATGCGCCTTCACGTTCGCGCAGTCATTGCAGGGCATTGGGCGCTTCGCCTTCGCGGGTGGGGTCGGCGTCGGAGTAGCAATGGGGAGCGTCCTCGGCTGGCTCGGTGTGCTAGCGATTGCGACGCATCGCGCGAGTCCGCGTGGATTGGCGCTGGGCGCTAGCATCGGGTTACTCGCTGGCCTCATCGCCTTTCGCTTCGCATTCGGCACGTTCGCGGGGGTCGGGCCAGAGTATGACATCGGCGTGGGACCGGAGGTAGGCGCGCTGCTAGGATTGGTCGGGACACTACTCGGCGCGCTCGTTTCGCGATTGATCAGCGGGCGAAGTCGGCAGGGTATCCGCTGGGCGCGCATCGGTTGGGGCTCCCTCGGAGGCGCAGGCGTCGGTCTGCTCGTGAGCTTGCTCATCGCGCTGATCGGCTGGCAAACAGACGTTCAGATATTCATACTACCCGGTGTGGCGCCCGCCTATGCCATGCCTGGCGGCGCGGTGGTTGGCTCACTCTATGGTCTAGGGGTGTTTGCGCTCGTCGGCGCGCTCCTAGGAGCGCTTGCGGGCACGCTCACAGATGGAGGTTGGGGCCATGCGATCGGGCTGGCGGTTGGCCTGGGGCTGAGCGCGACAGCAGGGTTAATGCTCGGCCTCAGCCACACCTATATCGGCGGCCCACACATCACCGGGCAACGACTAACTTATGACCCAGCCGGAACGCAGTGGGGATTGCTCACTGGGCTGGCCGCTGGGCTGGCCGTAGGGGCGCTCTGCTGGCTAGCGCTGCGCTGGAGCGAGCAGCGCCCACGGACTCACGCGGTGGTGGTCGCCGTGCTACTGCTCGCGCTCGGTGTCGCGCTGATATTCGCGCCGATGTGGTTCCATCCACTGTTCGGCGTGGATATTAAGTAGTGGCTGCTTGGCGTGGATTACGCCTGCGCCGCTGTCTCGATCTCGTTAACCTCGTCAGCGCTGAGGCGGAACGCGCCCGCGCCGATCACGCCGCCAAGCTGATCGGGCTGGCGTGCGCCGACGATAGCGCCAGTCACCTCGGGGCGCCGCAGCGTCCACGCGATGGCCACCTCGCCAGCGGTGCGACCGTGACGTGTGCCGATCTCGCGCAGCGTCTCGGCCAGATCGAGATTGCGGGTCAGGTTCGGCTCCGTGAACTTGTCACTGCGGCGGCGCCAGTCATCCGACGGCATCGCCGCGATGCGCGCCCGCGTCATCTTGCCGGTGAGCAAGCCCGACGCCATCGGCGAATAGGCGATCACGCCGATGTTGTTGGCCTTCGTAAACGGCAACACATCCTGCTCGATCTCACGGTCCAGCAGCGAGTAGGGCGGCTGAAGCGAGGTGATCGGCGTGATCTTCTGTGCGCGCTGCATCTGCTCCACATTGAAGTTCGAGACGCCTAAATAGCGAAGCTTGCCCTCGCGCTGGAGTTCAGCCATCGCCTCCCAGCCCTCTTCGATCTCATTCTCGGGGTTTGGCCAGTGAATCTGGTAGAGGTCGATAGTGTCCACCTGCAAGCGGCGGAGACTGGCCTCAGCCTCGCGCTTGACGGATTCCTTCTTCAGGCTATGACCAACCTTGCGGGACTCGTCCCACACCATCGAGCACTTCGTGAAGACGTAGGGGCGCTGGCTCGGGCTGAGCTCCTTGAGCGCTCGGCCCACCATCTCTTCAGAATGGCCAAGGCCGTAGACAGCGGCGGTGTCGATCCAGTTGATGCCCAGATCGAGCGCGCGATGAATCGTCTCGATGGAGGCAGCGTCATCTTGCGAGCCCCAGCCGAATTCCCAATTTCCACCACCGATTGCCCAGGTGCCCAGGCCAATCGGCGTAATCCTCATATCACTCGCGCCCAGTTGGCGCGTTTCCATAGCGGTATTCACCGACATGAGTAAACTCTCCCTATAGTGGTCGAATTCGCCTCGTTGCGGATCCCGCGCCCCATCGCGCCAACGCTTCACACTGTCTCGCTACAGCGTTCTCGATTCCGGCGCCCCGCCGAAATCATAACTTCATTTTCTATATTGTACCCCGACGGCGCCAAACTGGCGACTGGCGAGGCGTGTCGCTCAGCGTATATTCAGCGTATTCGGCGCCAGCACGACGCGTCAGGGAGACTGCGCCGGATTGATCGGCGTGTAGCGTGGAGAGCCGTCTGGGTCGATGGAGAGCACGTAGAGGCTCCGGTCCGGATAGGCATGAGCCAGTTCGGCATAGTCATAGGAGCTTTCGCCGAACGCGTAGATGACATTTCCGCGCAACGACGGATCGTTCATGCTAAAGAGCGTGTAGCCATAGAGTTGGATATCGTCGGTCACAACGATCGCGTGATGCAGCGGTGGATTGATCAGCAGACGCGGAGTAACAGACCTGTCGGCGCCCATCCCGCTAAATTCCGTATGAAGCGCCACCTGCCGGGGCATGAAGTAGCCCGCCCAGCACACCACCAGCAGCGCGGCCAGCGTCGTCGTGAGCGACAGTGCGCTAGCCCACGCAGGCGCGCCAATCGCAGGCGATGGGAGCGCACGTTGATCGCGCCATGTCAGGCCGTTCAGACGCGCCGCAGCGCCAACCTGCGCCAGCGCCATGAAGCCACGCGCCGTCAGAATCAGGAAGAAAGGGAGCGCGTCGTACAGATAGCGCGGCCCAAGATAAATACCAGCGTAGAAGTAGCCGACAAACGCGAAGGTCATCGCACAAGCGCCGAGTAGCATCACATAATCAGCAGGCTGCGCGCGCCGCGTCAGGAAGGGAATCAGCAGGAGCGCTAGCGAGAGGTAGAACGGCCAGCCAAAAAGATCAATCGCCAGGCTCGTCAGCAACTCATCAACGGTGATGAAGCCTGAGCCCAGCGTATGCGCGCCATAAAAGCCAACGCCTTGCCCGAACCCCCAGTGATCACTGGGCAGATAGAGCGTGCGCGGTGTGACGTTTGGGAGTCCCGTCAGGGCCATGTTCAGCGCAGAGTAGACGACCATGGCAACGAACAGGAGCGCAGCCACGGCCAGCGCAGGCGCAATCCATCGCCGCAGCCAGTGGGGATGCAACGCGGGCCAATAGTCGACCCAGGCCAGCCAGAGCAACCCCGCGAGCGACACGACCGCGAAAACGACGCTGGTCTGCCGGGTGAACGCCGCCATTACCCAGAGCGCAGCCGCCAGCGGCAGCAGCCAGACAGAGCGACGAGTGGGATACTCCATCATCGCGCGTTGCAGCGCCCAGAATCCCCACACCAGAAAGAACACCGCGACAGCGTGGCTGAGATAGCTCGCGGCGATGTAGCTATAGAGCGGCGAGATGGCGCCTAGCAGCACTGCCAGCGTCGCCACGCGGCGATCATACAGCCGATGCGCGATGAGTCCGATGCCCAGCAGCGAGAGCGTTCCGAGCAGTGGCTCAACCATCCAGGGTGCGCCGAGCGCCACGCCTAGCGCAAGCATCAGCGACGTTCCCGGCTCATACTGCGTAAACCACTTGCCATCCTGCGCGACCATGAACGGCCCGTTGAAGCGGTCAGCCGCTGCGGGAACAGGAGCCCACACATGCCCCTGAGCAAAGATTTTTGCGCCAAAGAGATAGGCGCTGGCGTCATAGATGTGGGGCAGTGCGGCATACTGCGCCAACGCGATCCAGATGAGATAGGTGAAGGAGATCAGCAGCGCCACCAGTCCGATGGGATGAATCGCCGCTGCCAGCGCCATCCATTGGCGCCGCAGCCATCCCACAATCCGCAACGATGAGCGCGAATACGACCAATCCCGCCGCTTCGTCGCAGCCGAGCCATAAGCGCCAAAGCC
>DASVZC010000045.1:0-9986 GCA_036391835.1 Ktedonobacterales bacterium
CACAGGCGTCCACCACGATGTCTCCCAGCCCTCTGGTATGTGCTCGCCACGCGAGAGCGCCGACAACCACGTATCGTGATTGCCGCTGATCGCATCGAAGCCCAGCCGCGATGCGCGCGCCACGGCGGCATGGCTCTGGGGTCCGCGATTCACGAAATCGCCCGCGATCACCACGCGATCCGGCTGAACCCTTTCGAGATCAGCCAGAACCGCGTCGAGCGCGGGCAGATTACCATGAATATCCGCGATGACCGCCAGGGTGGGAGCATGTTGCTGCGACAAAGATTCGTGCTCGTTCCCGCTAGCTAGTTTTCGCTGATGTCGATGCTGAGGATGCGGTCGCCTGGGTTGCGGTCGCGGCCTGGGTCGCGCTCACGCAGGCTGTTCACCACGTCCATACCGCTAAAGACCTTGCCGAAGACGGCATGCATGCCGTTGAGGTGAGGGGTCGGGCCAAAGGTGATGAAGAACTGCGAGCCATTCGTGTTGCGGCCAGCGTTCGCCATGCTGAGGACGCCGGGGCCGTCGTGCTTGAGGCGCAACGCGCTCTGCTCGTCAGCGAACTGGTAGCCGGGGCCACCCGTGCCGGTGCCAGTCGGGTCGCCACCCTGCGCCATGAAGCCCTTGATGACGCGGTGGAAAGTCACGCCGTCATAGAAGCCCTCGCGCGCCAGGAACACGAAGTTGTTCACCGTCTGCGGCGCCTCTTTGGCGTAGAGCTGCACCTGAAAGTCGCCGCGCTCTGTGTGGAACGTCGCCACATAGTCTTTATTGGGGTCTATCACCATCGCCGGGGCTTGCCGATATTGCTTGGCCATATGTCACTCCTCTTTTCGCACGAGAACGTTGTGCGCTGACAGTGTACCGCATGAATTCACACTATGTTCGAATGGCGCGGTATGTCGGCAGACGCACGCCCTATCGTTTGAAGAAGCTACCCCAGAACGGAATCACCGCATACTCATCCTGGCGCGCACGGGCTTCGCGCATCACTTCGCGCTCGATGTTTCGTCGCGTCAGCCCAAGGGTATCGGCGAATTCAAAGAGCAGAAAGTCATGCAAGTTTGGCCCGTAGACAACCATGTCAGATTGCACGATGGAAAACACCGGATTCCCCGGAATGGCAGGCTCGGCAAGCAGATAGCGATGGCCAATGACACGAAGAAGCTTCGGGGCCGCCTCAACCAATTCTCGTACGCGTTCCTTACAGCCTTCTATAGATGTAGGTTTGGAACCCCAGTCTGCTAGCCACAGGTTGTTGTACTCAATATCGAACTGGAGTCCTTCCCATAGCGCCGCTGGCTGGATAGCCGTATCGGGTGAATCAGTCAGCCAGTTGTGAAACCCTCCGCTGTATTCCTCCAGGACCATATATTGCTCGGCCTCATCAACATACGCGGACGCCAGAATCCCCTGCTGATCTTCCAGGCGTTCCTCAAATGCGAGGTAACCAGCCGTGAGCATGGGACGGTCAAGCGTATGCAGTTGGCGCAGGAAGAGGTGATAGTCAGGCGGAAATGTCAGTCGCTGGGTGCGCTCAATCTGAGCAATCTGCTCCTCGCTCATGCCGCCCAGCCAGCGAGAGCCGCGCTGAAACTCAGACCCTCCGGCGCCGTTCTCGACGTACACAGCGAGAATCTCCTGGGAAGTCATGTCTGGCAGCGCAGCCCATGCCGATTCGGTACGCTCGCGGAACCAATCAAGAAACCCAGCATCGAACGTTGCTGGATATGTCTGATCATGATTCACGGCGCCCTCCCTGCGATCTATCGTGACCTATAGACTGATGCGCGACTGCTCGTAAGCTGACCATCTATCTCGTCAGAGATTAGTGTTATACTATGCTTTGCATATCCTGAAATGTCTGTATCACTCTATCGCACCCCTCCAACGTCAAGTGACGCGCTCTGGCCCCGCAGTTGCGTGCGGTGGGCTGGCCGCGCGTGCGTTGGCCTGTGCGAGAGTTGGAGGCTGTTCCGTTGAAAGTGACCGTAGAGCGCACGCCCGAGAGCGAGGCGAAGCTCCATCTCGAACTCGACTGGTCAGAGATCGAGAGCGCATCGAACGCCGCATATAAGCGGCTGGCGCAGAAGTACAACGTGCCGGGTCTCCGTCGTGGACACGCGCCGCGCACCATTTTGGAGCGCATGCTCGGCCAGGAGGCCATCTATCAGGAAGGTCTCGACGACCTGATCGACAACGCCTATCGCAAGGCCATCGTCGAGAACAACCTGACCCCGCTGACCCAGCCGCACGTCGACGCGGAAGAAGCCTTCGAGATCGGTAAGCCGTTCAACGCGACTGTGCATGTGCCGGTGTTGACGCTGGCCACGCTCGGCGATTACCAGAGCATTCGCGTGCCGCTGCCCTCGCTGGAGACCACCGAGGCGCAGGTCGAGGAGACCGTCGCCCGCCTGCAAGATCAGCAGGCCGCGTGGATTCCCGCTGACCGTCCCGCCAAGGTAGGCGATCAGGTGTCGATGGACCTCAAGCTCACCAGTGGCGAGCGCGTCATCAGCAATCTCCACGACAATGAGTTCACCCTCAGCGAGGAACGCCAGGGCATCTTCCACGGCATGGATCAGCACATCATCGGGATGAAGGAAGGTGACACGAAGACCTTCACCACCACCATTCCGGAGGACTATGGCAATCCTGACCTGGCGGGCAAAGAAGCGACTTACGAAGTCGCGATGAAGGCCGTCAAGGAGCGCGAACTCCCCGAACTGAACGACGAGTTCGCCATGTCGGTCGGTGAATACTCCAACATGGACGAAGTGCGCAACGCCATCCGTGAGCAGTTGAAGTCGCAGCGCGAGCGCGACGCCAACCGTGAGTTGAGCGATGAAGTCGTCAAGGCGCTGACGGAGTCCACCACCTATACCATCCATCCACTGCTCGTGCAGGATGAGGTGGAGACGATGAAGCGTGAGACGGCGCGCATGCTCGAAGACAGCCGCCTCACGCTGGAGCAGTTCCTCGAAGCGACTGGCAAGAGCCAGGAGGAATACGGCAAGGAACTGGAGCCCGAGGCCACCGAGCGCGTCAAGCGCGACCTGGGACTTGCAGCGCTCGCCGACGCCGAGAACGTGACGGTGAATGACGAAGAGGGCGCCCAGTGGTACGAGATGATGACGATGCTCACATCTGGCCGCCGCGAACGCTACCGCGACCTCAACGCCAGCCAGAAGCGCTCGGTGCTCTCACGCCTGCGCCGCGACAAGGCGCTGACGCGCATGATCGAAATCGCCACCGAGGGTAAGTGGCCGCCCACCGAGGGAGCGGAGGACGCCGAAGCTAATGCCAAGGCGGCAGCCGCGACGACTGAGCAGGTCGAAGCCAGCGAGAAGCCGAGCAAGAGCGCCAAGGCCAGCAAGTCTGAGGCAAAATCTGAGGCAAAGTCTGAGACAAAGTCTGAGACAAAGTCTGAGACCAAAGCCGAATCCAAGGCCAAGAGTGAAGCCAAGTCTGAGGCGAAGGCTGAGGAGTAGCTGGGAGATCGGCGGCGCCGGGGTCTCGCTCTTGCGCCGCCAGACGCCTGGGCATGTCTACCCATGTTCGCGCGCTCCGGCCTTTCAAGGCTGAGAATTCCAGGCCGAGAGCCGCCCACGCCAAGTCACAAATGCATCATACGTCCGGCGGCGCCGGGAATCGGAACCTAAAAGTTCCTGCCCGGCGCATTCGACGTATATACTATAGTTATCGAGTTATTCCCTTTTACCTGTTCGCTGTGACAGCAAGCGAGCAACGTGAGAGGGGCAAGTGAACCAAAGAACATCTGAGCGCGAACCTGTTTAAGAGTCGCAACTAGTCGCATGGCGCCGCGTAGCGTCATACGAGCTGAGACCGCTCGTGAGACGCGGCGACCGACACATGCGCCAATCATCGTCGTCAGTGTGACATCCAGGTCCACAGTGACCATCCCGTCATCGGCGGCGCCATGCTTGGCCACATGGCCGTACCACGGCGAAAAACGCGTGATTGCGTCGGAGAGAGGCCGGCGGCAAGCGAGGGGATGGTAACAACGTGGCGAATACGAAGGGGACGCGCATGACGTACCGATGCTCCTTCTGTGGCAAGAGCCAGGATCTGGTCCAGCGGTTGATCGCTGGGCCTGGGGGAGTCTATATCTGCGACGAGTGCGTTGACTTGTGCCGCGAGATCATCGAAGAGGAACAAGCAGTCGTCAAGCCGCGCGTATCAACCGGTAAAGTTCCTACGCCCAAGAAGATCTATGACCAGCTCAATCAGTATGTGATCGGCCAGGATCGCGCCAAGAAGACGCTCTCTGTCGCGGTCTACAACCACTACAAGCGCATCAACTCTGGCATGCAGATCGACGACGTGGAACTCGGCAAGAGCAACATCCTGCTAATCGGCCCAACCGGCAGCGGCAAGACCCTCCTCGCGCAGACACTGGCGAAGGTGCTCGACGTCCCCTTCTGCATCGCCGATGCGACCGCGCTGACGGAGGCTGGCTATGTCGGTGAGGATGTCGAGAATATCCTCCTGCGGCTGATTCAGATCGCCGAATTCGACGTAGCGCGGGCCGAGCGCGGCATCGTCTATATCGACGAAATCGACAAGATCGCCCGCAAGGCAGACAATCCCTCCATCACCCGCGACGTGTCGGGCGAAGGTGTGCAGCAGGCGCTGCTGAAGATCATCGAAGGCACGGTGGCCAATGTGCCGCCGCAAGGTGGTCGCAAGCATCCACACCAGGATTTCATTCAGATCAACACACAGAACATCCTGTTCATCTGCGGTGGCGCCTTCGAGGGACTCGACAAGATCGTAGAGCAGCGGCTCGGCAGCCACAAACTGATGGGCTTCAAGGCCGTCGACGAAACGCCTGAACTGAGCAACACCGCGCTCGAGCAACTCATCCCCGATGACCTGCTCAAGTTCGGCATGATTCCAGAGTTCATCGGTCGCCTGCCAGTCATCTGCTCGCTCAACAATCTCGACCGCGAGGCGCTCATCCGCATTCTGACGGAGCCGAAGAACGCGATTGTCAAGCAGTACCAGAAGTTGATGAACCTGGACCGCATTGAGCTATCGTTTACTCAATCGGCGCTGGAGGCTGCCGCTGACGCCGCGCTCAACCAGAAAACTGGCGCGCGTGGCCTCCGCACCATTGTGGAGAATGTCCTACTCGATGTGATGTTCGACGCGCCTTCACGTTCAGACGTAAAGAAGGTGGTGATCGACGGCGATTCAATTACGTCGCATCAGCCCGCCCAGATTGTCACGCGCTCTGTCATCGAAGCGCGCGCCGTCGAACTGGAGAATGAATCGGCCTGAGTGTTGCGCCTGCGAAGCCGCGCTCTCGTTCGATATCTACGAACCTCCAGCGCGGCCAGGGCATGGTTATATCCGACGACAATTGAATCCACTCTCACACATCTGGCGCCTCCCTCAAGGGGATGGTGTGCGCGCCTGCGAGGCTCGCCACCGCACGTTGGGGGCGGCGCCGGACGTTTCTTACGACACCAACCTGGCATGAATCATCGTTACTCAGCGCAGCCCATCTGTCTTAGCGGCGCGCTGGCAGCCACAACGCACACCATGGGGGTGGCCACCAGCAACTGACTTTGACCGGCGAATCAGTGAGGACCCTTTTGCATGGATACAACTTCTCGTGGGACGAATGATCTTGAGACGGCGCAAACAGCGGCGATTCAGCCGCCCCAGACTCAGACGTACCCGCTTGCGCTCCTCAAAGGCGTTGTGATCTTTCCTGACTCGTCCGCGACGCTCTCGATTGGGCGTGAGAAAACACTCGAAGCCGTGCGCGCCGCTAATGCCGCCACGCGCAAGGTGTTCGTCGCCGTCGCCCAGCGTGACGAAGCGGTCGAAGATCCTGGCAAAGACGACGCCTACGCGGTCGGCTCCCTGGTCGAGATTCAGCAGTACGAGGAGCAATCCGAGCAAACCATCCAACTGACAGTGGTGGGCCTGCAGCGCGTGCGCATCGTCAACTGGACACAGCTCGAACCGATGGCGCTGGTGGAGGTCGAGCAGATTGCCGAGCCCGCTTTCGAACGCGTGGCCGGACGCGCGCTGATGCGCCATGCGACCACACTCTTCGAGAAGCTGGCCATGCTCGACCGCCGCTTCAACGCGGACGATGTCGCGGGCGCGGTGCGTGTCGGGGCGCCGGGACGCATGGCCGACGAGATCACCGCGCGCATGGGCGGCGAATCGACCCAGCAGCAAGACATCCTCGAAACATTCGACCAACTGCTGCGGCTGGAGAAGGTCTGCGTCTCGCTTGGTAACGAGATCGAGATTCGCGAACTGGAAAATAAGATTCGCCAGAAGGTGCGCCATCAGGTCGACAAGAACCAGCGCGAATATTACCTGAAGGAGCAGTTGCGTGCCATTCAGGAGGAGTTGGGCGGCGACCAGGCCAGCGAGATTCGCGAACTGCGCGAACGTGTAGCGCAGAAGCAGATGCCTGACGAAGCGCGCACCAAGGTCAACAAAGAACTCGATCGCCTGGAGCGCATGCCGGCGCACTCCGCCGAGCAGGTCGTGCTGCGCAACTACGTCGACTGGATGCTCGCCCTCCCGTGGCATGAGCGTACCGATGATCGGCTCGACCTGGACTTCGCCCAGAAGACCCTCGACAACGAGCACTATGGGTTGGAGAAGGTCAAGGAGCGCATCACCGAGTTCCTCGCCGTGCGCCAACTGCGCATCATGCAGGCGCAACGCCAGGCGCAGCAAGCCGTGCGCGATGGCGCCCCCGCCGATGTGGCCGCGCTGACCCAGGCCGCCAACGCCAACAAGGGTCCCATCCTCTGCCTGATTGGGCCGCCAGGAGTCGGCAAGACCTCGCTGGGCCGCAGCATCGCTCATGCGCTGGGACGCAAGTTCGTGCGCATCTCGCTGGGCGGCGTACACGATGAAGCCGAGATTCGCGGCCATCGCCGCACCTACGTCGGCGCGCTGCCGGGGCGCATCATGCAGGCGATGCGCACGGCGGGCGTGGTCAATCCCGTCTTCCTGCTGGATGAAATCGACAAACTCGCCTCAGACTATCGCGGCGACCCAGCGGCGGCGCTGCTGGAAGTATTGGATCCTGAGCAGAACAACACCTTCAGTGATCACTATCTGGAAACGCCATACGATCTTTCGCAAGTCTTCTTCATCTGCACCGGCAATAGTCGCCACCAGATTCCGCGCGCGCTGGCCGACCGCATGGACATCATCGAACTGCCTGGCTACACCGAAGAAGAGAAGGTCGAGATTGGGCGCAACTTCGTGATGCCCAAGGTGCTGAGCGAGCACGGCCTCACGCGCTCACAGATGCAGATGCCCGCGAGCGTGATGCGCTACACCATCAACCGCTACACGCGTGAGGCGGGTGTGCGCAGCCTGGAGCGCCAACTCGCGACGATCTGCCGCAAAGCCGCGCGACGCATCGTGCAGAATCCGAATGCGCGCATCCGCGTGACGGAGAAGAATGTCGAGCAGTTCCTTGGCGCGCCACGCTTCCTGCCTGACAAGGCGATGGAGATGGGGCAGATTGGTGTGGCCACCGGCCTCGCATGGACCTCGAACGGTGGCGCGCTGCTTCCGGTGGAAGTGGTGACGATGCCCGGCAAGGGTGGCCTGCTAGTCACCGGACAACTGGGCGACGTGATGCAGGAGTCAGCCCGCGCGGCGCTTTCCTACATCCGCTCGCGCGCCGACGAACTCGATCTGCCCGAAGAGTTCCCCAGTGAGATGGACATCCACATCCACCTGCCAGAGGGCGCTATCCCAAAGGATGGCCCGTCGGCGGGCATTACGATGGCGCTGGCGATGATCTCGGCGCTCACCCGCCGCCCCGTCCGCAGCGACATTGCGATGACCGGTGAGATTACCCTGCGTGGTCGCGTGCTGGCGATTGGCGGACTGAAAGAGAAGGCGCTGGCGGCGCATCGCGTCGGCATTCGCCATCTGATCGTCCCCGAGGAAAATGACAAGGATCTCGCTGAGATTCCCGCCAAGATTCGCGCGGAGATGCGCTTCACGCTTGCGGAATCGATGGAAGACGTCATTCGCACGGCCCTGCTGGAACGCAGCGAGACAACGCCACGACCGGCGAGCGAGCCATCTGGAGCCGAGCCACGCGCCGCTCGTCGCAACGGAGCCGAACCAACGCCGCCTGCGCCAGATGTCTATCCGCTGACAGAAGACATGGAGGACGCTCCGCCTCCGCCGATGCCGGAGGCGCCACAACATCCCGGCGGCATCGCCTAGCAATCGGCAAACCACCGACCAATCAGGAAACGAACTCCGAGACGCCACCCTGCTCGCCAGGTGTGGCGTCTCGCCTGTTCTGGCGCGAGACAACGTGGGCTATACTGGAGGCGATGGGCCACGCCGATGCATAAAGAGGGATGCTGCGATGTCCGATTCGACCGAGATACGTCAACTCGACCCCGCGACCGCTGAGTCGTTGATTCCACAACTCATTGATCTGCTCCAAGACGCTGTAGCGACCGCGTCGCTTGGCTTCTGGGACCCTATCGATGACGCCGACGCCGAGGCCTATTGGCGCGGCGTGATCGCCGACGTGGCGACAGGCGACCGCTGGCTCTGGGTCGTGTTCCAGCATGGCGTGGTCATCGGCAGCGTGCAACTGGCGCCAGCCTCCAAGCAGAATGCGCCCCATCGCGCCGAAGTACAGAAACTGATGGTGCATCGCAGTGCGCGGCGGCTCGGCCTGGGGCGTCAGTTGATGCAGGCAATGGAGCAGGTGGCGCGCGCCAAGCGCAAGACCTTGCTCTTCCTCGACACAAACACCGGCAGCGACGCCGACAGCTTCTATCGCGCGCTCGGCTACACCGAAGTCGGCAGCATCCCGCGCTATACCATCAACCGCGATGGGAGCGAGCACGCCACCACGATTTTCTATAAGTGGCTCGGCGGCGAGCCAGGCGAGATGGAGAGGTCACGATGAAATTGACACTCAGGATTCTCTGTGGGGTAACCATCGCGCTGACATTGGTGGCGTTGATCCTCTATATGATCCCTGGACATCTGGCGCTGGTGGGCAGCATAGTGGACCTCGCTGGCAAACTCGCTATCGGCACAGCGCTGATCGCGGTAATGATCGCCTCGCAGCGGGCGCAATGGCGCTGGGTCGCCTATCTAGTGATCGCTAGCGTAGTAGCATTGGTGGCAGGCCCATTGAGCGGACAGGTGGTGTTCTACTTCCTCGGCCCGCTGGTCGCCGCCGTCGTCGCCCTCTCCTACTCGTTCCGCATGGGTGACGCTGGCCCGCGCTACCGCATCGGCGACAACGGCCGCACGGTCGCGCGCTAGGCAGTTTGAGTGACGCGGGCGTTGCAGTAACGGCCAACACACGCGCTACAGGGAGTCGTTGCTATGATAACGGCTGGTCCCGACATCGCATGGTGGATATCCGCCATCGCGGCCACCTCGTTCGAGATCCTACTACCACTTGCACTTATCTTCTTCGCGCACGCCCGTCTGAAGGTCTCCTGGCGCTATGCCGCATTTGGCGCGCTTATCTTCTTCACCTTCCAACTCATCACGCGGGTTCCGCTGATACAGGTCGCACAATACTTCCTGCAGGGCGCACTGAAATCCTCGAAGCCGCTGCTGATCGCCTTTCTCCTCATCGCCGCGTTGACTGCTGGCATCTTCGAGGAAGTTGGACGCTATCTGGGCTATCGCTGGTTCATGGGACGCGAGGAAAAAACCTGGGCGAAAGGCGTCATGTACGGGCTTGGGCATGGCGGTCTTGAATCGGTTGTGCTCGTCGCGGGGCTCAGCATCCTTCAGTTGGTGAATGTGTGGCTTCTGACCAGCACGAATCTGGGCATCATTCCTGTATCGCAGCGTGCGACTGCCGCAAAGCAGTTGGCGGCGTTGGTGGCGCAACCGAGCTGGCTGCCACTGCTGGGCGGCTGGGAGCGCATCTGCGCAATCGCCGCGCACGTCGCATTCTCGCTGATCGTGCTGCA
>DASVZC010000046.1:0-3427 GCA_036391835.1 Ktedonobacterales bacterium
CTAGCGCCCGGAGCCGCTCGACCCGATGCGCTCACCGCGAGCGATCATCTGGAGCACGCGTTCGCGATAGTCGCTGGGAATAGGTGGATGCTGGCGCTTGGTTCGCCCGAATGCGCGACTTCGGTAGCGCAGCGCCCGACCAACCAGCAGCTCGAAGTAGCGTCCGTCGCCACTGATGCGATAGGCGCCGCCGCTATCGCGCAGTCGTCGTTGCTCCTGGATGTAGGGTTGAAGGGCATCCCACGTCCACAGGATGCGGCGCGAATCGAGTGGAACGATGTACTGTTCGGGAATCATGCCCGACTCGACCAGAAACGCCAATTGCTCATAGACACGCGTGGTCCAGGTGGCGAGTTCCATCTCTTGCGTCGTGAATTCTTCGATCGTAGGAGGGAGCCCCAGGACGGCGTCGGCGTCTTCATACGAGGCTCGACTTCCGATGTCGTCGAACATGCGGATGATGGCGCCGAGATAGCGCGCTCGCTGCGCCTCGTGCAGTTGCCGCCACGCGACAGCGCCCGCGACTACCAGGAGGACCGTTTGCAGCGCCGCGACGATGATGCCAATCAGCGCAATTAGAGACGAATTCAACGCGAACATGCCCACTCCTCAGTCATGGGAGAACAATGGTGAAGCGTAGAGCGGTTACCTTCTCGCGCCCCTGCTGTGCGATTGCTTGATGGAGATCGAGTGGCTGGCAAGCGCGTACCTGCCAGCCACTCTAGGAGGTGCTATGAGTTGCTACGCGCCGAGTGACTGGCGTTCCGCCTCGCGCCGCTGGCTCGCGCGGACGGCGACCGCCCACAATGGCAGCAGGCCAATCGCGACGAGCAGCAGCGCCAGGAAGACCACCAGTACGCCCGTGTCTCCGCGCCAATCGCCGGAGGGAAGACCCACCGAGGCCGAGTCGTGCACCACCTGCTGGGCGCCGCTGATCGCCAAGCCCGCGCAGCCGAGCGCGAGCGCCAGCCACGCGGATGCCCATATGCAGAGCGTGCGTGTGATGTCGCGCCGCCAAACCGCCAGTACTATCGCCAGCGCGCCTGTGACCAGCAGCCCCGTCAGGGCATACAGCGCCGCGCTTGGATCGAAGTAGGCGCGGATGACGTTCAGGCCCACCTCCAGAGCGCTCGTGACTTGCAAGCCCTGGCACGTTCCGATGAGCAACGGAGCTTTCGAGCAGTTGAGTGTGGCCCACGGCAGGAGAAAGAATCCCCACGCCCACAGAATCAGACCACCAGTGATTGCGCCTGCTCCCGGCAGTGAACGCGTTGAGCGCCCATCGCCCTGCGTGACGATCTCGCCTTGCGCCACTGGCGTGACGGGAACCGTGGCTGCTCTTCGCTTGCGCATGGCCTGAATCGCAAGTGGCAGGACGGCGAGGCCAATCACAGCGCCCAGAAGCGCGAGCCACAGTCCGTACGCGGGTGAGAGCGCAAAGACCGCTACACGTGTGCCATAGGGATAGAGCGTCATTTTGTAGGGGCCTGCGCCAGCATGCAATTGCGTGGGTAGCGTGAACAAAATCAGTTGCGCAGTCGATGCAAGTGTCCACGAGATGGCGATGAACCAGAGCGCATAGAGTGTCGACGCGACCCAGCGCAACCAGCGGATAGATGATTGCCATAGCAGTGGCGCCAGCAGCAGCCCCAGAACGGTCAGCAGGCTCCACCAGATGAAGAACGAGTCGCCAAACAGATCCACCAGAGGCGGCGCGCCAAATTCGGCGGCGATGAGGCTAAAACGATATTCGGGGCCAGTCGCCGCGATACGCAGGTCACCAGATGTGATGGCATTGGCGAGCGGCGCCCAGCACACGTAGAAATATAAGAGCGCGCAGAGTGTCGCCGCGATACGGGCGGACAGCGCATAGCGCCGTGATACGCGGTCACCCTTGCCTCGGCGGCCTGCTGGCCAGACTGGACGTAGATCGCCTGCGCCTGCTGCCTGGTCAGAAGCCGCGACCGGCGCTGGCGCAAGCGTGGCGCCTGCGTCTGTGATATGTCCAGTGACGCTTGGTGTTTCGTTCGCGTCGATATTTGTCGCGCCCACGTTCGACGATTCTGCGCTTGATTCCTGCTCCCCCAAGGTTGCGCTCCTTCCCCCCCGTACGATTCACACTCCCGTGCGACGTACTTCTGATGTCGCCCAGCGCATGTTCGCGAGAAACCGGGCGCCATCAGTGTACACGAGGTTGACGCGCCCCGCTAGCCTGCAATGCATCTGCGCGTCCCAGCGATATAGACATTCCGCCGCACGTTCGATAGTATGAATACACGCATAATTAGCGGACGCTGGCAGCGCGAAGAACACTGTCACCTTGGCCCGCGCTGGCATTTCGATAGCGGACGATCAGTTCACGGGGCTATGTGGCGCAGACCTGCGGCGCTACCTAGTGGGAGGATAGAGGACGATGCCTGTCGTCACCAGTATCATCAACCTCAAGGGCGGTGTTGGTAAGACCACGCTAACACTGGCTTTGGCGCACTATCTGGCCGGAGAGCACAACAAGCGCGTTCTGGTGATCGACCTGGACCCCCAGACAAACGCGACCATCGCGATGGTCAATGAGCGTCGGTGGCGGGAACGCGACCAGTCTGGCCAGACGCTCTATCAACTCTTCCGGGACCAACTCGAAGGCACGCGCACCTTCAACGCACGCGATGCCATCATCACGCGCACTTCTAATGTTGGCGGCGGGCTTCCCGGGCTCGACCTGCTTCCTTCCAGCATCCGCTTGCATCGTATCCAGGACAAAGTGACAAAATTTGCCGACCTGGACACCTTTCGTGACGGAATGGTCTACACTCTGCGGGAGTCCCTGCGCGATGTCCTGCCCGAATACGATCACGTGTTAATTGACTGTCCGCCTAATTTAGGCGTTATAACACTCAATGGCATTGCGATCAGCAAGTATTTTCTGATTCCTGTGGTGCCGGACATTCTTTCGACGCTCGGTGTGCCGCTCGTGCTCGACCGTATGGCCGACTTCGCGCTGCGCGCCCAGCACGAAATCTTTGGCCTGGGGATTGTCGTCTCTCGCTATCGACCGACCAGCCGTCTGCATCGCCAAACGGTGACGAGCATGCGGCGTGACGCCATCCCTGGAATCCATCCGCCGATCTTCAATTCGATCATCAATGAAGATCTCGAAGTCGCGGAGGCGGCGGATATGGAAGAGGCTGTCACGAGCTTGCGCCAAAAGTTTGGCGGAAGTAACCCACACAAGCAGTTCAGCGCTCTTACTGATGAGTACGTGCGCTATGTCGGCGGATGAGTTCCACCGCGCCCACGCCACTGAGTGGTGTAGTGGGGCGGGCAGCGTGTCGCAGGAACACGGCGCTGTCTGCCTGAAGCGCGTGGGGCTTCCTTCGTGGGCGTTCTGCCATTAGGCGGTGAAGGAGGCTGGGATGGGCGACTCGCAGGT
>DASVZC010000047.1:0-32341 GCA_036391835.1 Ktedonobacterales bacterium
ACGGAGCGTACGAATATCTCATGAACGAGCTCACAAATGATCCGAAGAACTCAGCGCTGCAACATGCCAGCAAAAGCGCGAACGGCTCTGCGCCTAACGCCACCGCCGACCGCTATGTGTTGCAGGGCGAGGCCAGCGCAAGTGTAGAAAAGGTCAAACTCAAGTATGGCGAGACATTCGTCGTGCTCGATACGCGTGGCGACCTCCCCGAATCTGAGCAAGAGACGGGGATGTACTGGCGTGGAACGCGCTATCTGCGGACCTGTGATCTCTTTGTCGAAAGCGCTCCGTTGACTGGCCTGTCACACTCCGTCTCCGACGAGGAGGGCGCTTGCCAGATCGACCTGACCAATCCCTATATCCCACAAGCCGACCACGAAGGCATCATGCATGGCATGGTACATGTGCGGCGACGCCTGACGTTGCGCGGCAGGATTCTCTCTCAGCAGATCACACTCACAAGCTATAACGAGACGCCGATTCTGCTGAATGTCGGTATGCTCGTCGGAGCCGACTTCCGCGACATATTCGAGATTCGCGGCATGCACCGCGAGGCGCACGGGCAGCTCGCTGAGCCGACGATGAGCGCGAGTAAGGTGACGTTGAGCTATCTCGGGCGCGATAACGTCGCTCGCGACACGCGCATCGAATTGGATCCACCTGCTGATGAGGTCGGGCCAGCGTTCAGAATTGATGGTCAACGCAGGGCAGGCGCAGGCGCGCTCATCTGGAGAGTCGCGCTGGGCGCTGGCGAGGCTACCACACTTCACATCACCACGCGACTTTGGGAAGGTGATCCAAAGACTCCCGATGCCCAGCGCTGGCCGAGCAAAGAACGCGACCACGAAGAACCTCTACGCTCGCAGCGATTGCCCTCGCTCGTCAGTGACAATACCTTCTTCAATCAAGTGCTGACGCGTGGCATGCACGATCTCGTGATGATGTGCGCTCGCACGCCCGAGGGGTTATATCCCTATGGCGGCATCCCGTGGTATGTCTGCCCATTCGGACGCGACGCGCTGATCACCAGCCTGGAGTTCCTCCCCTGGTTCCCCGAAGTGGCGCAGGGGACACTCGGCTTCCTCGCCTCACGGCAGGGCACAAAAGTAGATCCCTTCACGGAAGAACAACCGGGGAAGATTCTGCATGAACTGAGGCGCGGTGAATTGGCGAATCTGCGCGAGATTCCATTCATCCCCTATTATGGAACTGTGGACGCGACCCCGCTCTTTCTCATCTTGCTCGAACAGTACATCCGCTGGACAGATGACGTCACTTTTCTAAAGCGCATGTGGCCGCATGCGGTTGCCGCTGCCCAGTGGATGGTGGACTACGGCGGCAACGGGCCAGATGGATTCCTGCGCTACCATCGCTCCGAGAGCACTGGCCTGGTCAACCAGGGCTGGAAGGATAGTTGGGACGCTATCTCCCACGCGGACGGACGTCTGGCGGAAGGTCCCATCGCCCTGTGTGAGGTGCAATCGTATGCCTACGCCGCCTATGAAGCAATGGCATGGTTGGCGGAACGGGCAGGCCACGCGAAGCAGCAGGAGGACTGGCGACGGCGCGCGAGCATGATACGCTCCGCATTCATAGACAAGTTCTGGTGGCCAGAGCAGCAGTGCTATTATCTGGCGCTCGATGGCGCGGACGAGCCCTGCAAGGTGGTCAACTCCAACGCGGGTCAGGCCCTCTGGGGCGGCATCGCACCCAAGGAGCACGCAGAGGCAATCGTCGAGCGGCTGCACCACTCAGACATGTACACCGAGTGGGGCATCCGGACACTCTCCTCGCAGGCCGTGCGCTACAACCCGATGAGCTATCACAATGGCTCCGTCTGGCCGCACGATACCGCGATGATCGGCGCCGGATTCGCCCGCTACGGATTCCGCGAAGAGGCCGCACGTCTGCTCGGCAACCTCTACGGCGTCAGCCTGCACTACGAAGGCGCGCGTCTGCCAGAACTCTTCTGCGGATTCAGTCGCCTGCACGGCTATGGCCCGACACGCTACCCTGTCGCATGTTCGCCGCAATCCTGGGCGGCTGGCGCGCCGTTCCTGCTGATTAGCTCAATTCTCGGTTTCGAACCAGATGCTGCCCATGGGCGGCTGGCATTGCGGCGCCCCATGCTGCCAGAGTGGCTTCACAAGCTGGAGATGCGCGGCCTGCGCGTGGGCGGTCACAATGGCCAGCTACGATTCGACCGCTCCGGCAGCGAGACTGCGGTTATTTTGTCGCAATACAGCGAAATCGACATTCAGGTGCTTCCATTGTGAGGTAGCTTACCGTGATGGCCTATGCTCTTTTATGCGGCGCCGGATTGTGGTAAAATAAGAAACGGCTGCTGCGCCCGGCCCAACTGGGGCCAGACAATCGCAACCATACAGAACGGCGGTTCCCCAACCGCCATGAGGAGATCCGATTTACATGAAGGCCGGACTGCATCCCAAATACGTAGCCGCCAAGGCGGTATGCGCCTGCGGAAACACGTTTACTGTCGGTAGCACCAAGGGTGATCTGCGCGTCGACGTCTGCGCAAAGTGCCACCCCTTTTATACAGGCCAGCAGCGCATTCTTGACACAGCGGGCCGTGTCGAGCGCTTCCGCAAGCGCTTCAACATCGCTGAAGAGGCCTAAGCGTCTCTTGCGCGACGTGAACACTTTCGCACAACAATTGCACGATTTGTGGTGGGGCGCGGACCGAAAGGCCTCGCGCCCCGTCGCTTAATGCAACAGTTCACGGCCCGTGGTAGGACACATGCGTGAGGAGGCAGCGACGGATGAAGGGAACATCCCGCCCTCGGACGGTTCTGTTTCTCATCTCGGACACTGGAGCTGGCCATCGTAGCGCCGCCAACGCGATCCATGCTGCGATGCGTGTCGTGCAGGAGCAAACACCACGCTCACCGCGTAATAGCTCTTCCCACGGCGCGATACATGATCCAAACTGGCGCGTGGTCATCGTTGATGGATTCGCTGAGTGCGCCAACTTCCCATTGCGCAAGGGCGTGTTTCTCTATGGCCCGGCCATCAAGCACAGCCCAAGGCTCTATTCGCGCCTCTTCCATATGACCAATACGGTCAATCGCTTCAATGCCGCCTACCGCATCTCGAAGCCATTCCTGCGGCAAGGCATCACGCAACTCCTCGAACGCGTGCGCCCTGATGTCATTGTGTCTGTGCATCCTCTGCTCAATCACATTACGCTACAGGCGATGCGCGACATTGGCATACGGGTTCCGTTCATCACAGTCATTACCGATCTCGTCAGCATCCACACAGCGTGGGTGGCGCCAGGCGTCACCGTCTGTGTGACACCGACCGAAGCCGCGCGCGACTACGCGATAGCCTCGGGAATCGCGTCCAAAAAGGTGCGCATGCTCGGGATGCCCATTGATCCAAAGTTCGCGACACAGCCCACCGACACGCCCGAAGAGCGCAAGCGTGCGCTTGGCCTCGACCCAACACTGCCCACGATTCTGCTGGTTGGCGGCGGCGAGGGCGCAGGCGGACTCGCGCAGGCAGCCTACGCGCTGGCGCGACTCCCGCTGCACGCGCAACTCATCATCGTGACAGGACGCAACCGCACGCTCCAAAATGAACTGGAGCAGGAGAAAGCATCCTTCGCGATGCCGACGACAGTGCTGGGCTTTGTCCACAATATGCCCGAGTTGATGCGCGCGAGCGATGTGATCGCGACGAAGGCTGGCCCCGGCTCCATCAGCGAAGCCATGGCGTGCGGGCTGCCGGTCATCCTGACGGGGTACATCCCAGGCCAGGAAGAAGGTAATGTCGCCTACGTGCTCGATAATCGCATCGGTGTGCTCGCGCAGACGCCAGAGAAGTTGGCAGCCGCCGTGCGCACGCTGCTAGAGCCGGGGTCCGAAACACTGGCGGAGATGCGCGACAACGTACGCAGGCTCAGCCGTCCACGCGCCTCGTTCGATATCGCCAAGCTGATCTTATCGTACGTGCCAACGCCGAACGCTTCATCCGCATGGGAGTCCGTGCCGCGCTCTGAGCGCAGCCGTCTCTCTCGCGCGATCAGTCGTCGCAGGCATTCCGCGATGCGTGGGGCGCGTAGCATGGCGCGTCGTTCCGTGGGAAGCGCACGTCGAGTTCGGCCCATCAGCCTGACGCTGCCGCGCTTCCATAGTGGCGCTGCGCATCCGCGCCGGGTGCTGGGGCTGCCGACACTCAATAGCGCACGGGCGCTCTTGCAGCGTGGCACGCTTCTTGGAGTAACATCTTCGCGGCGCCAGGAATAGCATAGCCCTTGGCGCTAGCTGCCAACGCGTGACACACGCCGCCAACGCGTGACACACGCCGCCAACGATCGAGAGGTACCCCGTGAGCGCCCAACACACATCCACACCACATGACGCGGATGCGCCTAAGACGCTCAGTGGTAAGGGTCTGCGGCGCCGCGGAGCCGTACGCTGGGCTGTGCTGGGCATCATCCGCGTGCTCTACCGCTCGTGGACCCGAATTGCCGTCGTCGCCTTCCCCGAAAACTCGAAGCGGGCGGAACTCGCGGCCCGCCTCCACATTCCCCTGCCTGATACCCTCAACATGAGTTGGATCACGCCGCACCTCGCCGTCGGTGGTCGTGTGCGCCCAGAAGATGTCAGCCGACTTGCCCGCTCGGGCGTTTCGCGCATCGTAGATACGCGTTCCGAGTTTCAAGACGACGAAGCGGCGCTTGCGGCCGAAGGCATCCAGCTACTCCACCTTCCGACGCCCGATACACATCCACTCTCGCTGGCCGACCTGGAGCGCGGCGCCACATGGGTCAACGAACAAATCAAGGCGGGCGAGCGGGTGCTGATCCACTGCGAACATGGCGTCGGACGCAGCGTACTTCTCACGGCGGCGGCGCTCGTGGACGATGGCATGGTGGCGCATGACGCGGTCGAACTGATTCAGCGTCGACGCTGGCAGGCCGCGCCTAACCATCGCCAACTCGTGCGGCTGCAGGAATTCGAACGCAACACCCATCGCGCGCGACAGTAGAGGATTGCGACATGCGCGACGCCTCAACTCTGCGTATGCTCCGGCGACCTTGGCGCTTCTTTCGAAGGCTTACACTCCTCCTGTCGCTGGCTGCGATCAGCGCGGGGTGTGCGTCCACGCCTCAGCCATCGCAGAGCCACACGCCATTGCCTCCTGCGCCACATGCTACGAGCGATTGGCTCACGTTCGGCTACGACGCAGCGCGCAGCGGCGTCAATCCCGCTCCACAGCCGTTCACGCGGACGACGGTGAGCCGCCTCACGAAACGCTGGAGCGTCATGCTTCCAGATGTGGCTGACTCATCACCGATCCTCCTACATGCGCTGGCATTTCCGGGCAGACCACGCGATGTCCTCTACCTCACGACACGCGATGGACATCTCATCGCGCTCGACGCAAGCGATGGCTCATTGCTCTGGAGCCATCAGCCGTCCGGCCCGAAGATTACTAACTCGTCGCCCGTGGCTGATAGCGCGCATCACTTCGTCTACGCCTACGGACTGGATGGCGCGCTCCACCGCTACAATCCGGTGAGCGGACAGGAGGCCACCGGGCCAGGGTGGCCAGCGCCCGTGACACTGATGACCCAGACGGAGAAAGAGAGTTCGGCGCTCAATCTGGCGAATGGGCGTGTGTATGTGACGACGAGCGGCTACTTTGGCGACGCGCCGCCCTATCAGGGGCATCTGGTGACGGTTGACGAAGCCAGCGGAGCCGAACACGTCTTCAACACCCTCTGCGCGAACCAGCATCGGTTGCTGGGCGCGGGTGACTGCGCCGGCCAGGACTCCGGTATCTGGGCGCGGGGTGGCGCCGTAGTCGACCCAGAGAACGGCGATATCTACCTCACTACGGGCAACGGACCGTTTGATGCGAACCACGGTGGCTCGAACTTCGGCGATAGCATCTTGCGACTGAGTTCCGATGGCTCACGCCTGCTCGACTCATATACTCCAGCGAATTTCCAGTATCTAGCCGACACGGACAGAGATCTCGGCAGTTCGTCGACCGCGCTCCTGCCGCGCATCGCACACAGCGCGACACCGCTGCTACTCGTGCAGGGCGGTAAAGACAACCACTTGAAGTTGATCGATCGCCAGAACATGAGTGGTCAGCATGGCCCTGGGCATGTCGGCGGCGAACTCCAGTCGGTTGACCTCGGCTGCGCGCTCTTCACACAGCCCGCTATCTGGACCGATCCGGTGAATGGTCGTGTCTGGGCGATCGTGGACACCGTCTGCGGTATGCGCGGCTTTGTCGTGGCGACCAACGCAGCAGGCGTCACGCGACTAACAGAGGCGTGGCGCAATGACACTGTGACGACGTCCCCAGTCATTGCGGGTGGTGTACTGTTCGCGGCGGGCGAAAACACGGTGCAGGCCATCGACCCAACGTCTGGTCAGATCTTGTGGGATAGTCGAGGCGCCAGCGCTGGTGGAACGACCGGCCAAATCCACTGGGAAAGCCCCATTGTGGTGGACGGCGCCGTCTACAGCGCGGATGAATCGGGGAGCGTAACGTGCTACACGCTGCGACCATGAGCGCGCAGGGGAGAGACACATGAAGCCAGAAGCAGGAAGCCCACTCGACGTCACAGCGCTACGCCATGCGTTGGCAGGCTCACGACTGGGGCAGCCGCTGGTCTACCTCTCTGAGATTGGCTCAACCAACACCCTCGCCGCGGATTTGGCGCGCGACGGCGCAGCCGAGGGAACGCTCGTCATCACCGACTACCAGACGAGCGGGCGCGGGCGCGTTGGCCGTGTCTGGAAGGCGCTGCCCAACCAACAGCTAGCGATATCGCTGATCTTGCGGCCAACGTTTCCGCCGCACTTCCTGGTGATGGCGAGCGCGCTGGCCGTGGCGCAGGCGATCGAAGCCGTAACAGCCATCCGGCCCGACATCAAATGGCCAAACGATGTCCTGGTAGATGAGCATAAGGTCTGCGGCATCCTCATCGAGACGAGCGACGGCTCGGCGATCCTTGGGATGGGCCTCAATGTGAACGGCTCACTCGAAGATGACGAGGAATTGGCGGCCCGCGCCACGACCTTGCAGGACGCGCTCGACCATCCCGTGAGTCGCGAAGCGTTGTTGGTAGAGATCGTAAAGCGACTCGACGCGCGCTATGATGACCTGCTCTCGGGAGGCGTGGCCGCGCGAAAGGCGCTGCGCTCCGCATGGCGCGAGCGACTGGTCACCCTAGGGCGGCGCACGATTATTCGCCAGCGTGACGCGACACTCGAAGGGCTGGCTGTGGAGGTCGACGACGACGGCGCGCTGCTCCTTCGCCAAGATGATGGCCAACTCGTCACGGTGCTGTGGGGCGATGTCGAGTAGTGCGCCCCGCGAGTCGGCGCGCGATTCACCTGTCGCTGGCTGGCGTGGGATGGACGATGACCATCTGAATCTCGCGTGTCGTGCGCTTCTCGTAGCCCTTGTACATCGGCGCGATTTGCGCCCATTGCTCCCACAACGCCTTGCGCTTCTCTGGCCCAGCGACCTCCGCTGTCCCTCGCAACGTTTTGCCATGGACGCCAATCATCACCTGGGGATTGCTCCGAATGTTGTAGAGCCAGCCCGGGTCGCGCGGCCCACCTCCGTTGGAGGCTGTCAGCACATAGTCAGCGCCGTCGCGCATATAGACGAGATGCGTCATGCGCTGCTGCCCCGTCTTGCGCCCGGTCGTGGTGAGTGTGAGGAAGCCCGCCTGGCTGCGCTCATCGCCGCGAAAGGCTCGCTGGCCCGTGAGCATATTCGCAATGACATGGAAATATGTGATGTTCGTCTGCTTTTCCGCCATGACATCCGCTCCATTTCGACGTGTCTATTCGACGACGCAAGGCATCGTCTCGAACACGACTGTATTGCGGCGCTCCACCTATCCGCATCGGCCATATGTGTGGCGGGATACTACATAAATGGGTAGGCGCCGTCTCCTCAGTGGTATCCACCAAGCTAGCAGAGTGCGGCGTCTACGACGGCATTTGCATTTTATGAGCCGAGCCCTCCGGGAGTGAGCGTCCATGATAGCGAGCAGGCGTGCCCGGGTTCGCGGACATGATCTTGTAGACGAAAAGCGCGCTTCGGCTCGGCGTCTCGCGTGAGTCCATGACTATGCGTTCATCGAGAGGGACCATGACAACATCTGGCTCACATCCAAATAGGCGCCAGATTGACGCTCGTTTGCCGTGTGTGCTACTCTCGCTTCAACCTTGCGAGCGCACCGGCAGCGCCAGGTGTCCCGACATCATGTTCTTGCCAGCCCTGAGCGAGCAGGCGCAGGCTGGCCTCGCCGCTGGAGGCGCCATCCATGGAACAAGGTGAGATACCTCAAGAGGCGGCCAGCGCTGGCCGTCCACAGCACAGTATGGGCGCCCGTGTGCTCGATACTGTGGATTCGTTCTTCTATCTGCTCGTGGGAATTGCTTTCCTGTGCGCCGCTGCGCTCACCCTGGTCTACGCCGTCGCCAACCTTGTCGTCGGTGTGATGAACTCCCTCTCCAAGTCCACGAGTGGGGCTTTAACGTCAGGCATCGCGACTACTATTCTGGCCTTTATCAGCGACCTCTTGCTCGTGCTCATCATCCTGGAGGTGCTAGGGACGGTGCGCTCGTATCTGGACAAGCATACGAACTCCGTGCAGCCATTTCTCTTCATCGGCATTATCTCAGCCACACGAGGTATTCTCTCAACCGGCGCGCACCTTTCGATCGCACTCACCGCGCAAGAACCCGCCATCCATCTGACCTCCGGCCAGTTCCAGAGCGACATCATCCAGTTGGGCGCCAACGCGCTAGTCATTATTGCGCTGGGCGCCACATTGCGCATCATGGGGCCATATTCCCGGACGGAAACGGACGTTTAGTGACGCACCCGCGTGCTTTCCGCTCACTCGTCTAGTCCTACCAACTGGCTTCCCGTTTCCCTGGATGGACACGCCAACGCCCTCCATGGCGCAGAGACACTCGGAGGCGTGTTACTGCTGGGCTTGCGCTTTCACGCCCGCCATCATGATTGACAGCAGACGATACGCCTGTTCCAGACCCTCAGGAGTTTGAGGCGTAACCTGCACGATGCCATGGATGAGATGTAGCAAGTCCGCGGACCGCACATCCGCGCGCACCTCCCCAGCCTCTTGCGCGCGACGAATCACCGCGTCGCCAGATTCACGCACGCGACCCCTGCACTCCATCAGAAATGGAGATGGACCGCCGCTGAGCAATGTCTCCTTCAGCCCTCGCTGCTTCAAGGTGTAGTCGAGGATCAAGCGCATCCACGTTTCAACCGCTTCACCGGGGGATGGCGCAGTCGCGAGCGCCCCCGCTTCGACGAGCAGCGCATCGATTCGATCGCGATAAACCGCCTCTAAAAGCGCCTGGCGATTAGGGAAGTGGCGATAGAGTGTTCCCACTCCCACGCCAGCGCGTCGGGCAATCTCTTCGAGGCAAATCTCCGGCCCCTCATCATGGAACGCCTGTGCGGCGACCTGCACTAGCCGCTCGCGATTTTGCCGCGCATCAGCGCGCAGCGGACGACGTATCGAAGCGCGTTCTTCGGTTGCGTCCATCGAATTTCTCCCTTGGGGTTGCATAAACGGAGGTATCCTCCGTATAATCCCATCTAAGCGGAGGGCTCCTCCGTATTATGACACCTGGGAGGGGTGCATGTCTATTCTGAACACGCTGACAGGACGTCGTTCTACCAGCGCTCTCGGCGTTTCGTTTCCGGGCATCACGCTCGCAGTGATCGTCACCTGCCAACTCATGCTCGTGCTCGATGCGACCGTCGTAAACATCGCTTTGCCGAAGATTCAGAATGATCTCGGGATAAGCGCGACGACTGCGTCATGGTTGCTCAATGCGTATCTGCTGACCTTTGGCGGGCTCCTCTTGCTCGGTGGCCGCATTGGAGACATCTTCGGTCGCAGGCGCGCGTTCATGGGTGGGCTGCTGTTGTTCGTCGTCTCCTCACTGCTCGGCGGATTCGCCCAATCCATAGGCATGCTAATCGCGATGCGAGCCGCGCAGGGCGTTGGCAGCGCAATCGCGGCTCCGAGCGCGCTCTCGCTGATCGCCACCAACTTCGCGGAGGGAAATCCGCGCAATCGCGCGTTGAGCGTCTATTCCGCGGTTTCCTCCGCTGGAGGCAGCATCGGGCTGGTGCTCGGCGGCGCGCTGACCGCCTGGGCGTCCTGGCGCTGGGTGTTCTTCATCAACGTCCCGATTGGGCTGGTGGTCATCGCGCTGGCCTCCCGGGTCATCGCCGAGCCGCGCCGCAATCCTGGCCGCCTCGATATTGCCGGGGCGCTGACCGCGACCCTGGGTATGGTGTCGCTCGTCTACGGGTTCATCCGCGCCGCCTCGCAGGGCTGGGGTGACCACATGACATGGGGTTCGTTCGCGGCTGCGGCGCTGCTGCTTGGCCTGTTCGTCTTCGTGGAATCGCGCGTCAATCAACCGCTGCTACCGCTGCGCCTCCTGGCTGACCGCAATCGCGCCAGCGCATATGTTGCGATCATGCTGATTCCGGCTGCGATGTTCAGCGTCTTCTTCTTCCTGACGCAGTTCATGCAGAATGCTCTAGGCTATAGTCCGGTCATCGCTGGGCTGGCCTTCCTTCCGATGACACTGACGATGTTCTCGACGGTGCGTATCTTGCCTCGCCTGCTGCCACGTTTCGGCCCACGACCATTCGTCATACTCGGAACCTCGCTGATGATCGTCGCGTTAGCCTGGTTCTCTCAACTGACGGCGAGCAGCACATTTGCCGCGAGCATCCTGGGGCCAGAACTGCTGATGGGGCTGGGTGTCGGCTGCTGTTTCCTGCCACTGAGCGTCATCGTGCTGACGGGCGTGCGCGGTGAGGATTCCGGAGCCGTTTCCGGCGCCATGCAGACGATGCAGCAGTCAGGCGCATCGCTTGGCGTGGCGATTCTCGTCACGGTGTTTGGCAGCGCGACCAGCGCGGCGATTGCCCATCCGCTGGTCCACACGCTCGCGCGCTCCAGCCTGCGTCTGCAGGCCAGCGACATCCTGGCGCAGGGCATCGAGAGTGTGTTCCATACAGCGGTGCTCTTCCCGACACTCGCGCTCCTGGTGGCGCTCTTCGTCATCCGAACTCTGCGCTCGAATCGGTCTGCTGCCAATTCTGGCGCCGAGTCTGACGCGCCCAACGAGGAGCGCATCCCCGTCGGCGCGTTCGACTAGGGGAGCCTCACATCCGGCGTCGTGGTAGCGCCCTTGACAAGCGGGCGTGATCTTGTAGACTAGAAGCGCGCTGCGGCTTGCCGTGTCGCTAGAGTCAATGAGGATGCGCCACACGAGCGGCGCCACACGCGAGATACCGAGTGGAGGGCGGGCATGAGTGACGAGCAGGAGCGAAAAGAGGCCGAACATCGCCGTCGGATGGGCCTACCCCAGGGCGTAGACCTCCGCAACTTCGACCCACGCAAGGCGATGGACCCCAATTCGCTGGACAAGATTCTGAGGGCGCAGGCCATCGCCCGCGCAGAGGCGCAGGCCGCCACGACCGTCATCATCGCGACCATCGTCAGCCTCGTGACGTCGGCCTTTAGCTTCGTCGCCGCGCTCGCCTGGAATACCGCGATTCAGGACGGGCTTACTGCCTTCTTCAACGATTCCAAACTGGCGACCACTCTACACATCAGTAGGGTCGGCCTCGAGACAATCTATGCTGTCATTGTCACATTCATCGCCATCGTCGTGATCCTGATCGTCAATCGATTCGCGGGCGACCTGGCGAAGAAGTCGGCAATCGCGCTGGCGTCTAAGTAGCAAGCTCCACACAACCTGAAGTCGCGCACGCACGTATGATGAGCAGCGTCGCGCAGTGTCGAGCGGCGAAGCCTTCTGCACCCGATGAGGTGTGGCAGCGCTTCGCCGTTTTGTGTGAATTGCAGTAACACCCGCTCATCGGAAGGATTCTTGCGGCGCGACGCTTGACGTGGGTGAGGCATAGGCAGGGGGGAAGTCATGGCGGCGCAATCAAGCGCCATCACAGTGGAGGGCCTGAAGAAATACTACGGCGCCACCAAAGCAGTCGATGGCATCTCATTCGACGTGCGCCAGGGTGAAGTCTTTGGCATGCTGGGGCCAAACGGCGCCGGCAAATCCACAACGATCGAAATCGTGGAAGGACTTCGCGACGCCGACGCGGGCAGCGTGGCCGTGCTTGGCCTACGCCAGCCACGCGAAGCGCAAGCCATCAAATCGCGCATCGGCATCCAGTTGCAGACAACGTCACTCTATCCACGCCTCTCCGTCACCGAGATTCTCGACCTCTTCCATCGCTTCTATCCGAACCGCAAAACGATCCCGACGGAAACTCTCATCCGCATGGTGGACCTGGACGAGAAGAAGTCGACGCGCAGCAAACAGCTTTCGGGTGGCCAGAAGCAACGATTGAGTGTAGCGCTGGCTCTGGTGAATGACCCAGATATCGTGTTCCTGGACGAACCGACAACCGGCATGGACCCACAGGCGCGACGCCAACTCTGGGATGTCATGCTCGACCTCAAACGCCAGGGCAAAACGATTTTGCTGACGACACACTATATGGAAGAGGCCGAGCAGATTTGCGACCGCGTGGCGATCGTGGACCACGGTCACATCATCGAGATTGGCGCTCCCTCAGAACTGGTCCATCGCCATTTTAGCGAGATTGCCATCTCGTTTCAGGCGCCCGATGCCGCGGAAACCTATCAGTCGCTGGCAGGCGTCAGCCACGCCGTCAGTGAAGATGGCCAGGTGACGGTCTACACAACGGACGCGCCGCGCACGATGACTGCGCTCCTCGCACGGGAGTCCGCGGATGGCGCGGCTCTACGCGGCCTCAACGTACATAGCGCGACCCTCGAAGATGTCTTCCTGAAACTGACTGGCCGCGCGCTGCGCGACTAGACCTGAACGCAGACAACGCTCGCAGGGAGGAGCGCACACTCATGTCCACGGTCCTGAGTCTCTACGTCGCGAACTTGAAAGAATTCGTCCGCGACCGAGCGGCGATATTCTGGACGCTGGCGTTCCCCATCGTCTTCATCGTGCTGTTCGGTGGCATCTTCTCCGCAGGTGGCTCACCGTCCTATAACGTCGGTCTGGTCAACCAGGATAACGGCCCTGTCGGCGCCGGCCTGGCGGATGTGTTTCAACACAAGGTCAAGCCGTTCAAGGTCACGACGAGCGACTACGACCACGCCATAGCTGATCTCAAGAAGGGTACCCTCGACTTCGTGATCGTGCTGCCCACCGGACTGAGCCAGACTGTCGAGTCGCATCACACGGCGCAAGTGCAATTCTACTCTGATCCGTCGAAGAACCAGACTACCTCGCAAATCCAACTCACCATCGTGCAGCAGGTGCTGGCGGTCTACAATCAGCAGGCGACCCAGACTGTTCCGCCGCTTGCCCTGGCGACCAACAGCATCAACACCCATGTCGTGCGGACGATTGACTATCTGATGCCAGGCATCCTGGCGATGTCGTTGATGCAACTGGGGCTCTTCGGAACGGCTACGCCGCTCGTCTCGCTCCGGGAGGAAGGAGTGCTGCGGCGGCTCGGCGCGACACCGCTGCCGCGCTGGCAGTTGCTCGTGGGCCAGGTGATGCTGCGCCTCACGATTGCTATCGCGCAGGCCGCGCTCATCATCGGCATCAGCATGGCGGCGTTCCACGTGCAGATTCAGGGGAGCATGCTGGCGCTGGCGGGCCTGGTCGTGGTCGGCGCGATCACGTTCATCGCAATGGGCTATTTGATCGCCTCGCTTGCCCGCACGGTCGAGAGCGCAAGCGGCATCTCGTCAGCGATCAACTTCCCGATGATGTTCCTCTCGGGTATCTTCTTCCCGCTAGCGCTGCTGCCAGCGTTCCTGGCTCCAGTGGTGCGCGCGTTGCCGCTGACCTATCTGGCCGACGCCATACGCCAGGTGTCGATTGGCAGCGTGCCTGACTTCCCCATGTGGGTAGATCTCGCCGTGCTAGGCGGCTGGGCGATTGTCTGCATCTCGCTGGCGGCGCGCTTCTTCAAGTGGGACTAGCGCAACCCCTGTGGCGATCAACCACGCGGACGCAACATCACCGTGCAAGCGAGCGAATGGCTTGTGGTATCACAGTAGTAGAGCGACAGTTGTCCGACACATGCCCATCACTGAGAGCGCTGTGGCTCTCTAGAGGACAACATGGATACTAGTCATGCCATTCGCACGGTGCAGGTGGGGGCGGCCCGCGTGGCGATTGTGACCATCGGTATCGGCCGTTGGATCATGGCAGAGCAACTTCGGACGCCGCTCGGTGGTTGGACAGTCGACGATCTGGCGCCCATCGATCAGATTTCGCCTGTCCCCTTCCAGTCTACGCATGTCGCCCTTGGCGCGGCCTCGGTTGTGGTGGACCCGATGGACTATGCGGTCTGGCGAGATGCCCATGGATGGATGGCGCAATCCTGGCACATGAGCGCTCCACGTCTCGACCGGCAACTGGCGGACTTCGGCATCGCTTCTACTGATGTCACCCATGTCGTCCTTACTCACGCCCACGACGACCATTTCAGCGTGGCCAGCGTCGAGGACAAAGACTCGGGGAGCCGACGCCCACTGTTTCCATCCGCGCGCTACATCGCGCAACGAGCGGATTGGACCCCCGAAGGACAAGAGTACATTCAGGCGTCATTACTTGAGGCAGAACGCCTCCCAGGCGTCGCCGAGCGTTGGATGGGTGAACTGTTCCGCCGTGGGATGGTTGATCTCGTCGATGGAGATCACGACATTGCGCCAGGTATTCGGTTCATCCACACCCCTGGGGAGACACCCGGCCACGCGGTTGTGCGTGTGCAGTCCAACGGCCAGACGCTCTATGTCCTCGGCGATCTCTTTCATCATCCAATCGAGATCGAGCACCCAGACTGGTTGCCCGTGTGGGTAGAGCCAGAGACGACACTAGCCAGTCGCAGGTCGCTGATAGACACGGCCCTCGCCGAGGATGCGCTACTGGTTGCCGCTCACATTCCGGGCGTCGGGCGACTCCATAAGGGCATGCACGGCGTTCATTGGGAACCAGCCAGTTAGCAACTATGCACGAACGCGCTTCATACGCACTCCCGTTGGCGGGGCCTGCTACCACCGTCGCCTCGGCGCTATCGTTGCGGTGGATTGGAAGGCCGGTGGGCGCTATGACACGCTCACCGACCCTCCGTTCTTCGTGGCGCCGCCATTACTCCCAAGGAAGCACGACTGCCCGAAAACGCGCCTGATTGGACATCATGCGCTCGTATGCGTCATTGGCTTTCGCCAGGGGGAATGTCTCGATCATAGGGCGCACGTCCCGAAGGGCGCTAAAATTCAGCGTGTCCTCTGAATCCATAGCTGTACCCGAGGCCCAACCCTGAATCGAGCGAATCCCGCCAATAAGTAACGCTAGATGAAGTTCCGTCGCATCTGGCGGGGCCGCGACAATCAGCAATTGGCC
This sequence comes from Ktedonobacterales bacterium, assembly GCA_036391835.1. Taxonomy (GTDB): domain Bacteria; phylum Chloroflexota; class Ktedonobacteria; order Ktedonobacterales; family JADMIN01; genus JAKAIY01. Next base: position 15,495 of record DASVZC010000047.1, read on the forward strand.
GTTCGTCCCTACACCTCCAATAATCGAACCGAGTGCTTTACCACTGGGTGCGGTGGCGAGTACGACGCGCGCGCCACCCAGGCGCATGAGTTCCTGAGAGGGGTCGGAGGTCTCAGTGTTGATATACTCATCAGCGCCCAGGCGCCGGGCCAACTCTTCCTTGTCTGTGCCGCGAGAAACGGCGACGGTCTTGAACCCCATACGATGTGCGAACTGCACCCCAAGATGGCCCAGACCTCCCAGGCCTTGAACAGCCACGAGATCACCCGGTCGCGCCCCACTGTTGCGCAGCGCATTGAAGGTGGTGATGCCAGCGCACATGAGAGGCGCCGCTTCCGCCGAGTTGAGACGCTCAGGCACGAGCGCAAGCGCTTCCTGCGGCGCCACCATATACTGTGCGTACCCGCCATCGTAGGCGATACCAGTAACCTGTTCGTTCTGGCAGTTGATGAAATCTCCACGGCGGCACGCGGCGCAGACGAAGTCATGGCCGCCATGCCAACCGACGCCTACCCGCTGTCCCATGGTCCAGGGATGCACATCTGCGCCAACCGCGTCGATTACACCGATCACCTCATGCCCAGGAATCCGCGGATAGGCAATGGGGTATGGTTGTCCTTCTTTCACAAAGCTATCGCTGTGGCACACGCCACACGCTTCCACTTTGATACGCACCTGCCGGGCTTGCGGCTCAGGTATCGGACGCTCGACCATCTCGAATGGGCCGCCCGCGCGGGATAATTGTATCGCTTTCATCATGGCCATCTCTACTTCTCGCTCTCTCTCTGCTCACGTCGCTAGCGCTCTGTGAAGACTGACCTGTCCATCATGTTCGAGCGACCTGTGTTGATGTGATAGCATCCTCCTCCTCAGGAGTCGTAATCATTTCGCAACAATCCAGCGACGCCTGGGGCATTCAACAAGTGACCAAGCGGATACGTATCAATGGTGTTGGTACTGGACCACTTGCCGTTCGTTGCACTACATGCGGCCGGTCAAACGCTCTCTGTTACCAACGCTTGCGGTTCGCGTGCGAGCGCCTATATCGGGAGGAATACGCGTGAGTTCGAATGCGCTGGTAGGATTGATGATCTTCGGATTGCTGATTGTCGCCGCGCTTGCCCTGTTCCTCCCGATACAACGCGTGCGAGCTACCCGAGCCGACCGTCAACGCACTGGCATGATCGACCGCAGCGATAGCAGGTACTGGCGCGCTGGCCTGTTCTACTACAATCCGGAAGACCCCGATGCGCTCGTTCCCAAGCGCTATGGCATCGGCTGGACCTTCAATATCGGACATCCGCTGGGCAAGGTATTCATGGCGATCATCGTCGCAATGGTCTTGCTTCCGCTGGCGCTATCGCTCTTTGGGGTTCTCCCCGCCAATAATTCGATTGGCTGCCACCCGTCCGGCTGCCACCTGACGCCATAAGGGTTGCTGTCGACTGGTTGCTGTTTCGCGTGGTATGCTTGTGGTATGCAACAATTACACCGTATCGGCGTCATCTCCGATACGCACCTGCCCAGCCGGGGAACGCGCATCCCCAACGCCGCGCTGCGCCACTTCGAGGATGTCGAGTTGATCATCCACGCGGGCGATCATTCTATTCGCGCCGCGATTGACCAACTCTCAGCCTATGCGCCCGTCGAAGCGGTGCAGGGCAACATCGAGCACGCCGACATCATGGCGACGCTGCCCATAAAGCGAGCAGTGGTGGTCGGTGGCTGTGTCATCGGTATCATCCACATTCTCGGCGACCGCGACCAATATGCCCGCAACGCGCGGCGTGAGTTCCCCGATGCCCGCTGCGTCATCTTCGGCCACAGCCACATCCCCTATCTGGAAGACAGCGATGGCTTGCTGCTGCTCAATCCTGGCAGCGCGACCGATCGCCGTCGCCAGCCGCATTGCAGCATCGCGCTGCTCACCATCACCGACGGCCAGCCGAGCGCCGAGATCATCGCGCTGCCGTGACGCTAGCGGGCAGAACCAGACGGCGCAAAGTACTACGCGCTGTTGACCTACATCTAGCTTCCCATACAGTAGTGCTGTAAGGTCCACGTGACCGCCAGATCGCACCCCGAGCGTGTGGGATCGCCTGCACACAGGAGAAGTAGCAGCACATGGGGAAGCCCCTACCAGAGCGTGAGCTTGAACAAACCCTCAAAGTGCGTCGTGTCACGCCTTCAAATGCGCAAATGCATCAACTTCCATCACGTATCGCCCAAGGCGCACGCAAAGTGCCAGAAGTGACACTGCTCTTCTGGATCATCAAGTTGCTAACGACTGGTATGGGTGAGACCTCATCTGACTACCTCGTCTTCCACATGAATTCTTATGTCGCGGTGGCGCTGGGAGCTATCGGCCTGGTCGCCGCGATGATGCTGCAACTCGCCGCGAAACGCTACTTCGCGTGGATCTACTGGTTTGCCGTGGTCATGGTCGCTATCTTCGGAACAATGGCCGCCGATGTCGTCCACATCGTGCTGGGTGTCCCCTATCTCATCGCGTCCATCTTCTTCGCTGCGGCGTTGGCGATCATCTTCGGTGTATGGTACGCCACCGAAAAGACACTCTCGATTCACAGCATCTACACGCTTCGCCGTGAACTCTTCTACTGGTCGGCGATCATGGCGACCTTCGCGCTCGGCACAGCGGTGGGCGACATGACCGCTTCGACGCTGCAACTGGGCTACTTCACATCGGGCCTGCTCTTCGCCGTGCTCTTTGCGCTGCCCGCGTTGGGCTATTGGCTGTTCAAGCTCAATCCGATCTTCGCCTTCTGGTTCGCCTATATCATGACACGGCCACTCGGCGCCTCATTCGCCGACTGGTTCGGCAAGCCACGGAGCGTCAGCGGTATGGGTCTTGGCACTGGCGAGATCAGCATCATCCTCGCTGTGCTGATCGTCGGTCTCGTCGGCTATCTCTCCTTCACCCACGTCGATGTGGCGTCAGAATCCGACGCCGCATAACCCAGCCAACGCGCGCCTTCACGACAAGCTGACAACCATTGCCCGCCGCTCGACATCAGGCAACCTGATTGACGAGCAGGCGGGCATACGCTACACTTGGCCACATAATTCGTTGACTCTTCCACTATTGAGCAGGCAAGCGAATACGCCACCCTGGCGCTCACCCCGCCGCTCGCCAGCCCCTCCGACAACCGCATAGCGTCCGAATCCTTCCAGAACGCCATTGGCCAGGTCGCCAATGGCCAAACCCATTTCAGGCTATTTCAACGTAGAGAGAAGGGTAGCAATGGGACGTCTCACGCAGCGCATACGGTCGCTTCGCAAGGCAGCGCCACGCATGCTCAGCAGCCTCCCTCACCTGGCCCCGGTACAGCGGCTGAGCGCTCTCAAACGCGCCCCGCGTCGTGTGCAAGTGTTCATGGGCATCTGCGCGACGCTCATGCTCATCAGTTTGGTCGGCGCCATCGTCGCCAACATCGCGCGGCCCGCACGCGCCAACGGCAGCATCAACATCAACGCGCTGCTGCATGATAGCCGCGATCCACTGTATCGGAGCCCATCTGGCGCGGCGCCTACGGGTCAGGCGGTCGTCCTGCGGCTGCGCACAGCGGCGCATGACGCGCACGACGTGACGCTGCGGGTGTGGAATACCGCTGACAACAACGGTCAGGGCGGCCAGGAACTCTATCCCGCCAAGACCGTCTACAGTGACAGTTCCTATGATTACTGGCAGGCGACGGTGCCCGCGCAGAGCGGCCCACGCACGCTATGGTACAAGTGGCGTGTCACCTCGGCGGATGGCTCGACGCAGGTCTGGTATGAAGATCACTACGATACGTTCCTCAAGAGTTGTGATCAGACAGGCGGCGTCGGCCAGGTCTTCTTCGCCGGCCAGGACTCCGACTGCAGCTATCGACTTAATGTCTACGTCGCAGGCTTCGATGTCCCCACCTGGATGAAGCACGCAGTTGTCTACCAAATTTTCGTAGACCGCTTCTTCAATGGGTTGACCTCGAACGATGCGCTCGTGCAGCCCGACCGCTACGACTCGAAGGGCTGCATCGGCCCCGATGGCAAGCCAACGACGACGGGCTACTATCTGCACACCAACTGGAACGATGAGCCTTCCACGCCCCCGCAGGGCTGCGATTTCTACGGCGGCGACCTGCAAGGCATCATCGCCAAGCTGAACTATCTGCATGGGCTGGGTGTCAACGTCCTCTATCTGAACCCCATCTTCATGGCCGATAGTAACCACAAATATGACACGACCGACTACACGATGATTGACCCGCACTTCGGCAACCTCGCCGTATGGCAGCAACTCGTGCAGCAGGCCGACGCGATGGGCATGCACATCATCCTCGATGGCGTGTTCAACCACACTTCTAGCGGCAGCCTCTACTTCGATACCTATGGGACGTGGCAGAGTGGCGGAGCCGATGAGACGCAGACCTCGCGTTACGAGAACTGGTATCAGTTCACCAACTGGCCCGCCTACAGTGGGTGGTTCGGCTTCAACTCGTTGCCACAACTGACCGAGAATCAGGGCGTTCGCAACTTCATCTTCGCGGGCGACCCCAACTTCGTGCAGGACGCCAATGACGCGGCCATCCGCCAGCGCTATGGTGAAGCGCCGCTCACAGTGAATAGCTCCGACAACTCCGTCGCCAAATACTGGCTGGCGCAGGGCGCCAATGGCTGGCGTCTGGACGTCGCGGAGAGCAAGAGCGACGCCTGGTGGCAGCAGTTCCGCACGGCGATCAAGAGCATCGACCCGAACGCCATCTCGATTGGCGAGCACTGGGGCGACGCGAGCCAATGGGTGCTGGGCGACCAGCAAGACGGCACAATGAACTATCGGTTCCGCGATGCCGTCATCAACTTCTTCGACAAGGGCGGCATTGACGCCGATACAGGCCACGACAGCCACGAGCCCTACACCGCGTCGCAGTTCGACGCGCACCTTCAGACCGTGCTGGAGAACTATCCGGCGGCGGCAGTGTATGCCTCGCTGAATCTGGTAGACTCCCACGACACCGGACGCATCCTGTGGGAACTGGGCGACACGACAGGCGCATCCGCTGATCAGATCGCCCGCGCCAAGCAGACGTTGCGCCTGATCGCTCTCTTCCAGATGACGTGGATGGGCGCGCCAACCATCTACTACGGCGATGAGGCAGGCCAGACGCAAACCACGTATGCCGATAGCGGTGGCGTGCAGCGCGTGGACCCCGGCACACGCCGAACGTTCCCCTGGGATCATCAGGACACGTCGCTGGAAAGCTGGTACACCCAGTGGATCCAGATGCGTAACGCGAATCCGGTCTTTGCGACTGGAGCCGAGACAACACTCCTGACCGACGACTCCAACCGCATCTTCGCCTACCAGCGCCGTGACGACTCGAATATGGGTGTGGTCGTCCTCAACGCTGATGCGCCCGCAAACGCGCACACGGTGACGCTCAACCTGTCCAACACTCCCGACGGGACTACCTTCTCCGACGCCGCCACGCAGGAGCAATTCACCGTCTCTGGCGGTAAACTCATCGTTCCAGTGTCAGGTGACAGCGGCCGCGTGCTGCTGGGCGCGCGCGGACAGGTCAAACGGCCAACCACGCCATCGGGCCTCCAGGCACTCCACCAGAACGGCGCCAACCAACTCTCCTGGAGTGGCATCACGCCGTCTGGCTCGACCACCTTCAATGTCTATCGCTCGCCTATATGCGGCGGCCTCTACACGAAGGTCAACAGTAGCCCCGTCGCGGGAACCACCTACACCGACCAGGGAACGGACAACAACAAGACGTACTTCTACGTCGTGCGCTCCGTTGACGCTCAGGGTGTCGAGAGCGGGGACTCGAACTGCGTCAAGCCGATCCTGCGCATCACCGCGGCGGGCGGGCTCGCGCCTGTCAGCCTCAACGCAACACTGAACGTGCAGACCTCCGCCATCACAGCGACGGTGACAGCGCCAGGCAGCACTGACCAGACCGGGCAAGGGCCGTGGGTGACGGCGCAGATCGGATATGGTCCCACGGGCAGCGCGCCCTCCACATGGACCGCGTGGTCGCCGATGAGTTGGCAGGCCAAGACATCTGACGGCAAGTCAGACATCTACTCGGCCACTACAATGCCAGAAACCCTCGGCCAGTCGAACTATGTCGCGCGATTCAGCGGCGACGACGGCGCCACGTGGACCTACGCCTACGCCGACAGCGCGCAGACCAAAGGCACGCTGACCGTCAGCGCGGCGACCGACACGACGCCTCCCGCCGCGCCGACTGGGCTGGCGGCTCAGACCGCATCGCAGCAAGTCACGCTGACATGGCAGGTCACGCCAAATCCGAGCGCGGGCTCCAACATCTGGCGCTACCACATCTTGCGCGCAACGAGCCAGAGTGGGCAGTTCAGCGAGGTAGGAGTGTTGCTGGCGTCGGCTGCTGGCTCCACGCCAAGCTTCACTGATAACGGCCTTACCAACGGCACGACGTATTACTACGAGGTCACAGCGGAATCGAACGCGCAGATCACCGGACCAGCAGGTGGCCCGCTTGCGGCGACGCCACATGTGCCAGCCGTCCATGTTACGTTCGTCACGGCGATTCCGTATTACACGGCGACGAGCGATAGCGCCCATGGCATCTACATCGCGGGTGACGCCATCAACAACTGGACACCAGGCGCCACACCGATGACCAAGGTGGACGATACCCATTGGCAGATCTCGCTCGATCTCCCGCTCGGCAAAACCATCAATTACAAATACACGCGCGGCGACTGGAGCCGGGTAGAAAAGAGCGCGCTCGGCGACGAGATCAACAATCGCCAGTACACGCTGCCCAACCAGGACGGCGCACATGTGACGATCTACGACAGCGTCGCAAGCTGGGTGGACGTCAACCCGCCCGCGAACGCCGTGGCAGTCCAGTGGAATGTCCAGGTTCCGAACACGACCCCGGCAAGCGCGCAGGTATATCTCGCGGGTGACGCCTGGAGTTGGAGCCCAAGCGGCGCGCCGATGCGCTACGCCGGCGGCGGCTACTGGCAGTACACGCAGGTCTTCCCGGCTGCGACTACGATCAATTACAAATACACCCGTGGAACGTGGGCCACCGTCGAGGCAGACGCCAACTTCAACGACGTCGCCAACCGCACCCTGACTGTTTCGGCCCAACAGACCAAACAGAACAACGGGAGCACGTACTCCGCCTTCTTCCAGACGGACACAGTCGCCAACTGGAAGGATCACCCATCGGCTGGCGCAGTCGTCGTGACATTCAACGTGACGATTCCCAGCGCGCTGCCGAGCGGCGTGAAGGTCTACATCGCGGGCGACGCCATCAACAACTGGAGTCCGAACGCGACGCCGTTGACGCAGATAGACGCGACCCATTGGACGTACAATCAAACGCTGGCGCCAGGGCAGACTGTCCAGTACAAGTACACCCTGGGCGATTGGCCCTATGTCGAGACGAATACCGACGGCTCAGACATCAACAATCGCCAGATGACCGTCGCCGATCAGGGTGGCGGCGCCATGACGGTGAACGATACCGTGGCAGCCTGGAAAGCTGTCCCGTAACACAACTCTGGAATCTAAACAACATGGGGAGTCGGGTAACCGGCTCCCTTCTTGCTACCCGACACGTCCGGACAGAGATGGTCAGACGCGCTATATGGCCTATACAACTCTGGCCATTCAGGGCCGTTCGTTTGACGCTGCCCGCCTGAGATACCTATACTTCGCGTGCGACGCATGCTCTCGTCGCGCTGCGCGCGCCGCACAACGCGCTCGAATGTGGGCGAGGGGGTATGGTCGAATATGGCACTTTTCAAGCGCGGCCGCGCGACTCAGGACGATAAGAAGAGCGGCGCGTCCATCCAGAGGCTGCCTGAACGCAGCGGCCTTACCCCCGTCTCAGAGTGGTCTGATCGTCTCGTCGTTCCATCTGTAGCGCCCGTTGGCCCTTCCTCACAACTCTTCGCGGGCGTCTGCCGCTACTACCACGATTGTTTCGCCGCCGATGCGCGTGGTGGCGTCCTCTCCAACGTCCTCGACAAGGCCCAGGCCGAACATCTGATGTTCACCTCGGGCGTCGAGGGTCTGCTCACAGGCCAGATCACGCGGCAAGAGGTGCCGCTCAGCGCCGGTATCACCGCGCAAAACGCTGCGGACGTCAACCGCCGCGAGAAGTTCCTCATCTACGGCTCGATCTTCCTCGTGGGACGTGGCCCAGGCGCAGGACCGAAGAAGAAGGGTGAAATCTTCTGCGCGCCGCTGCTCTATTGGCCCGCGCGCATCGAACAGGAAGGCTCGCAGGCGTGGCTCACTGTCGACCTGGAGGAACAGCGCATCAACTTTCCGCTGCTGGCCTCGCTGATTGATGCGGAGAATGATGAGCAGGCGCAGGCCTACGCCGAGGCGATTCTGGGGCAGGCGCCGACCGCGCCGTTTGACCAGCCCATCATCCGCGAGTTCGCCGATGTGGTTGGCCAGCTCATCCCCAACCTGCGCACCGATGACTTGCTGGCATTCCCGGAACTGCAAGACAGAACCGCCATCGACATGCTGATGGAAAACGACAGCCCAGTGCAGTTGCTCTGCGCCTCTGCTATGGCGCTGGCCCGTCGTCCGACCGAGGCGCGCGGCGTGCTGACGGAACTGCAGACGATGGCTGCGAAGGGCGACATGTCCACTCCGCTCAATGCCATCTTCGGCGACTTCGCCCAGCCGACACCTATTCGCGGCGGCAGAGCAGGCGCCCTCGGGGCCGCTCGTCCAGTCGAACCCGTCGCGCGGCCCATCCTGTCCGGCGCCGAGCTCAGCGCCGCGCAGACGACCGTGCTGCGCCACGCGGAGGCACGGCCACTCACACTTGTCATCGGCCCGCCAGGAACTGGCAAATCGTTCACCATCGCCCAGTTGATTCTGGACGCCGTGGCGCGCGGGCAGACCGTGCTGCTCTCATCGAAGATGAACAAAGCGGTCGATGTGGTGGTTGATAAACTCAAGCCACACCTTGGCGCGCTGACGATCATCCTGCGTGGCGGCGACCGTCGCTATCGTGATGAACTGAAGCAGTTCCTCGACAATCTCTTCGACGGCACCGGCGCCCCCGCCAAGTCGCGTCCCGGCGAGATCGAGATGCTAGAGGATCGGCTGCGCGCAGCCGACGCCGAGCTCGCCAGCCTCGACGATGAGATAGCGCTCATGCTCGAAGCTGAGTTGCGCTGGACAGAGATGGACCACGCGTTTAGCGCTGCGCCCGCACCTACCTACGATGAAGACGCCGCGCACGAACTGGGAACAGACGCGCTCCTCAGCGCGCAGGAGGAATTACGTCGCCTGTCGAGTGGCCGCGCTCCGTTGACGGGCTGGCTGCAGGGGCGCAAACGTGACCATCGCGCCAGCGAGATTGCCGCTCAACTCGGCATGCGCAATAACGCCGAACTCGACAAGGTGGTAGACCGCGAACGGATGCGCGCAGCGCTCTCCGAGCAGGAATCCGTGTTGACGCAGCGTGACGACATCAACGCGCTGCTCACACGCCACGCGCGTTTGCGCGCGGACCGCGGCTCTCTCGTCGGCGAATTGCTCGCCGCGCGACGCCGTGACGCGCTGGCCGACGCCCTGCGCCTGAATCGCCGCACACTCTCGCTCTTCAAGACGGCGCTCGAAGCGCGCAGCACTGCCGAACAGGACAAGATCTTTAGCGAACTGGACTTCGGCGCGCTGTTGGGCGCATTCCCCATCTGGGCTGTGACGAATCCGCACGCGGCGGAATTATTGCCGCTTCAACGCGAGATGTTCGATATCGTCGTGGTGGATGAGGCGTCGCAATGCGACGTGGCGAGCGCCCTCCCACTGCTCTATCGCGCCAAGCGGTCCGTCGTCTGCGGCGACCCGAAGCAGTTGCGACACCTCTCGTGGCTGCGCGAAGATCGGCAAGCCGCGCTGGCCTCGCAGCATGGCCTCTCCGCAAGCCAGCGCTCGCAATGGAACTACCGCACGCACAGCCTGCTCGACGTCATCAACGGCGCGCTGCCCTCGCAGGATGATGTGGTGCTGCTCGACGAGCACTACCGCAGCCTGCCGCAAATCATCGAGTTCAGCAATCGGCAATTCTATGGCGGCGCGCTGCGTGTCATGACCCGCCGACCCGATACGCTCGGCGTGCGCAGCGTGGAGTTGCGCAAAGTCAACGGCACACGGCGCAAAGAGGGTTACAACGTCGAAGAGGTCGAGGCAATCATCAAGGAGATCAACAAGATCGCCACGGCTGAGGCGAAGAAAGCGCCCGGCGCGCGTGCGACCATCGGCGTGCTCTCGCCCTATCGCGACCAGGTCAATTACTTGAACCGACAGCTAACCTCTAAACTCAAGTCGAAGGTCGTGCAAGACCACGACATCGCCATCGGCACGGCGCATACCTTCCAGGGCGACGAGCGCGACATCATGCTCATCAGCTTCTGCGCCGATCCTAGCTCGCACCGCAGCACAGTGACATTCATGAATCAGGAGAACTTGTTCAACGTCGCGGTGACGCGTGCGCGTCGGCGTCAGGTCATCTTCACAGGCCTCGACGGACGCCACCTCCCGCAACAGCATCTGCTCGGCGACTACTTGAACTATGCCGCCGATTGCCTGGAGCCTGACAAACCGGAAGACCACCGTGCAGGTGGTACCACCTTCGAGCGCGAGCTGGCAGAAGCGCTGCATGCCCGTAACGGCTACTCGACTTATATCGGCTATCCGGTCGCGGGCTTCGCGGTGGATGTCGTGGCGCAGCGCGGCGCGCAAGCTATCGCCATCGCGTGCGATGGGGACCCAGAGCGTCGTGTGCGGCATCCCGAAGACGCCATGCTCGACACCGTCGCGGGGCAAGCCATCCTGGAGCGCGCAGGCTGGCGTGTGCATCGCCTCCCCTACCGCCTATGGACACAGGACCGCGAAGCCTGCCTAGCCGAAATCGACTCCCTGCTCGGCGGTGGCGGCGAGGAAGCCTAAGCGAGAATCGCATCCATCAGCATCGAGATGAAGCGCGGCTCATCGATCTCCAGCGGAATATCGAGCGGATGCTTCGGCTGCTCGAAGCCGGGGCCGATCAGCGGGCGTCGGTCGGCCACGGTCATTCCTGCCGTAAATTCGCCTTTCGTCTCCACCCAGGTATCCAGGTGGGCGCGTTGTTGGGCGAGCGAGGGATCGAGCAGCAGTGCCATCGCCAGTGGGTCGTGCATTGTCACAGCCTCGAAACCAAAGCGCTTCGAATAGCCAGCGAGATATGGCCCAAGAATGCGCGTAACCCACTGCGCCAGTGGATGCGCAGAGGCGCGGAGCGTCGCCAGTTGCTCAGCCCGCAGCAGTGCGCGCATCGTGACATCCAGAGCTACCAGCGTCACTGGCCAGTCTGCCGCGAAGACGAGCGCCGCAGCCTCGGGATCATGGTAGATGTTCGCTTCTCCGGTGGGAGTGACGTTCCCGGGGGCGATGATCGCGCCACCCATGATCATCACTTCTTTGACCAGCCGTGGCAATTCCGGGTCGCGCTCCAACGCCAGCGCCAGATTCGTCAGCGGGCCACTAGCGAAGAGCGAGAGTTCACTGGGTCGCTCGTGAACCAGACGCAGCATCTGATCAACCGCATGCTCGCCCGTCGGCTTGCCCGTCGGCTCCGGCAGGTCTGCGTCGCCTAGTCCGTCGATACCGTGAATCGTGGAGTCCGGGAAACGTCCACGCGCGAGGGATTCCGTCGCGCCAATGGCGACAGGCGTATGCGCGCCAAGCGCATCGAGCGTCTTCAGCGTGTTGTGGGCCGCCTGGACCGACCCCACATTCCCCGTCACCGTCCCGATGGCGATCACCTGTGCGGCGGGCGAGCGGTGCGCCAGAACCACCGCCAGCGCATCGTCCACCCCTGTGTCGATGTCCATCAGGATAGGCATAGGCTGATCACTCATAGCTCAGGGGCTCCTCTCGCGTTGACGCATCGGTAGATCACTATTCCATGCTAGCACGTGGCCGACCAACCGTGCGAAAACACGCGCACGTTGACCACACATACATCAAGCACCTGAGGAGTATCATCGAAATTCACCAACGTGTATGCGCGACCAGACGATGAACACCGCCCAGTTCTGGATTCGCTGGCATACGTAGTCAAAATGGCGCGGCCACATTTTGACACCCTCAGCCGAGCGCGCATACAATAGAGCGTCATCAAGCCTCAAGAGGAGCGGCAGCGTCATGAGCGAACATGTATCCGCTGACGCGCGCGGCAATCCCGTCAGCGTCACGCGTCTGCTTTCCACCGTTTCGCGTGCGCTTGCCATGCCATTGCTCTGGAAAGTGCTGTTTGCCAACAGCGTCGTAATCTTGCTCGGAGCCACGCTTGGCACCTATCTCGCCACTCACCTCGACCGCGCGGGAGGACTTCCGCTGCTCATCGGCTTCATCCTCACAGGCCTGCTCATCAGCGTCCTGATCAACTTTGCGTTGCTCAAACTGGCATTGACACCGCTGACACGGCTGCGCGAGACGATGACCCAGGCGCAGGCGGGCGACCTGACGCTCAAAGCGCCCGTCACAGGCTTTGATCCAGACGCCGACCAACTCGCCACCACGTTCAACAGCATGCTTCAGGCTATCGATGACCTCTCGAAATCGCGCGCACGCCATGTCCTCCACGCGCAGGAGGAGGAACGCAAGCGCATCGCCCGCGAACTGCACGACGAGACGAGCCAGGCGCTTACCTCGCTGCTCATCAGCCTGGCCCTGCTGGAGGAATCGGTTAGCGACCCCACTGCGCGCGAGCGTATCTGCGACACCCGCACACTCGCCCACCAGACCCTGCGCGCCGTCCGCAATATGAGCCTCGACCTGCGCCCCAGCGCGCTCGACGACCTCGGCCTACTCCCCGCGCTTCGTTGGTACGTCAAAGAATATCAACAGAAGGTTGGCGTCGAAGCCGAACTCTCAGTCAGTGGACTGAAGGAACGCCTACCGCCAGAGGTAGAGACTGCGCTGTATCGTATGATTCAGGAGTCGCTGACCAACACCGCGAAACACGCCCACGCGACACATGTCTGGGTGACACTCACGGAGGATGGTCTGTTGCTGCGCGCCACGATTCGCGACAACGGGCATGGCTTCGATGCGGCAGGCATGATGCGTCGGCATTGGCAAGATCGCGGGCTTGGTCTGGCTGGCATGCAAGAACGCGCGGCCCTGCTCGATGGAACCGTCGAATTCGAGTCTGAGCCAGGCGCCGGGACGCTAATCACCGCGACCATTCCGTTGCGTGAACGCGCCCAGCCGCTGAATCCGTCAGCTAGCCAGCCTCGCATAGCGATAGACAGCGCACGACCAGAATTCTCGACGCCACTGGGATCAGGCGACGAAGATATATCGTGAGGAGATCGGATACAGACCTACCATGAGTGACGACAACCGCATCCAGATAGATATCGCCGCTGACTCCGCAGCCATCGGAGAACGCGTAAGCCCGCAGAAGATCCGTGTATTGCTTGCTGACGACCATACCATCCTGCGCGCGGGCCTGCGCATGATGCTCGACGCGCAGCCCGACATCGAAGTCATTGGCGAGGCAAGCGATGGACGGCAGGCGCTGGCCGAGGCGCAACGGCTGCAGCCGCACGTCGTACTCATGGACATCACCATGCCCGAGATGAACGGCATCGAGGCGACACGGCAGATCAAGCGCGCACTCGACTCAACCCGCGTGCTGATTCTGACGATGCACGAGAACGAAGAATATCTCTTTCAGGTGCTACGGGCGGGCGCTTCGGGCTACATCCTCAAAGAGGCGGCTGGCACCGAACTCATCTCCGCCATTCGCATCGTATTTTCGGGACGATTCTACATGTCGCCCTCGGCGCAAAGCATGATGGTGGGTGACTATCTGCAGCGGGTGCGCTCTGGCGAAGAACGCGACAGCTATAGCGCATTGACTGAGCGCGAGCGCGAAATTCTCAAGCTCGTCGCAGAGGGGCACACGAACAACCAGATCGCCGAGCGCCTGTTCATCAGCCCCAAGACGGTCGACACGCACCGCACACACATCATGGACAAGCTCAACCTGCACAGCCGCGCCGAACTGGTCAAATACGCCATGCGCCGTGGATTGCTCGAAGACTAAGTAGAAGGGCCGACCCTCACCCCTGCCCCTCGCCCATTGGGCGAGGGGAGTTCCGTTTCCCCCTCTCCTTGTGGGAGAGGGGGCCAGGGGGTGAGGTCTGCGCGAATCATGCGCTATTGCGCCACCTCGGCTTCAACGAAGGCGAATGTTCCGGTATTTTGGCGATTGATAAGCACGGCGTAGATCGAGTTTCCCGCGCCCCGTGGCGACGGCGTGATCACCAAACCATCGATTGCGCGCGTCAATGAGCCTATCTTCCGCCAACTCGCGTCTCCAGCACGCCAGATATAAAGGCTGCTCCCATCCATATTATCTGCGGCGGTTGAGCCATTGCGGTCTGACGTGATCACATCCACGACCACCGAGCCATCTCGCAAGGTTCCGAGCAACCCCAATCCCAAGTAGACAGCCTGATCGGTTGGAACGCCAGCTGTTGGCGCATGCTGCCATGTGGCGCCACCGTCAACGCTCGCGAGCACATCAGACGGCGCCTGCGAGAACAGCGGGAAGGGGGTGCCCATTTTATCTGTCTGCATTTGCGACGTACGTGGAAGCGCCATATACAACACCGATGCGCCAGTGGCAGCGTTCTGGGTGAGCAGCAGACCCCGATCGTTCGGCGCCGCCAGTTTCGAAACCTTGGACCAATGCGCGCCCGCATCGTCGCTGCGCCACAGCATCTCGGGAGATTGCGAGCGGGAGTCGCATGCAGGCATGCCGACAACAGCAAAGAGGGTCGAGCCCGACACGCTCGCCGTGTAATCGCACATCATGCCCGTCGCGGCCAATGGCGCGTCAGTGAATGTCCAGGTCAGACCGCCATCAGCGCTCATCACGAGTCGCGAGCAGTTATCACTGAACTTCGCGCAGGCATAATTCGCAAAAAGCCGAGAGCCTTGTGCATGAATTGAGCCACCCATACCCACAAACGAAGACATGCCGACCGACAGAACACCAGGCTTCGTCCCATCGGCCAAAGGTAGCATTGTGGTTTGCCAGTTTGCGCCGCCATCGAGGCTGGTGTATTGCAGCATGCAGAAGGAGAAACTGCCCTCCGATGGCATGAGACGGTTAGCTGGACAATCAGCAGTCGAAGTGTCGTCGAGCTGCATGAAAACCGTTCGCGCGTTGGTCGGGCTCACACCAAGCGCAATATATCCAATGTGATCGGCGGCCACGGGAAAGCCGAGTGATCGCCAGGTCGCACCCCCATCGCTCGTTGCGCGCATGTGCGCAGCCTGATGCTGCTGCATCGAATAAGCCATCGATTCATAGACGACTTGCGGGTCACTCGGCGCAATGGCTGGAATGTCATTCGAACCGTAATCGGTGGAGTAGTCGAGCTTGCTCAGTGAGACAAAGTCGTGCGGCGTTATCGTGTGCGGTACACCGGTTGCGCTGCTTGCGCCGCTCACACCACTCACCCCGACCTGCTTGCTTGAGCCTGAGGGCCGATGCGTCGCGCTCAGCGCATAGACGGTTAGGAAGGCGATGATAACGGCAGCCGTCGCCAGCGACGCTGCCCAGCCGCGCGCGCGCCCGGAGCGTCGCGGCGTCTGATGCGCGACGTAGGCGCCTCCTGGCGTCTCATGCGGCGCCGCGACAGTGGCCACAGTGGCCAGCGTATCTGAATGGTCAGGCGTTGTCTCCGACTCGAATGCGTCACTCATCTTATTCACCTGCGCCTGTAGGCGGCCGTTCAATCGCTCGATCTCAGGAGTCGCGCCGACTAGCCACGCAGCGCCGTCACGTTCGAGCGCGTGATAGACCAATTGGGTATCGGTAGGGAGCGTGTGCGCGCCGTCGTTGTGGGCGGCGCCGCTCTCAAAATCAGAAGTCATCTAAGCGTCCCTTCTCGAAGGAGTCACTTGAGATAATGCGGAGGCGCTTTCGCGGTCGAGCGACTCGCGCAGGCGCAGGAGGGCGCGGCGCAGGCGACCACGAATGGTTGTGGCAGGCTCGCCCAGCAGTTCGCCAATCTCGGTCGAATCCATGCTAGCGTAGAAACGCAGAGCGATCACCGTGCGCATATCTTCCGGGAGGTCACGCACGCATCGGCGCAGGTCGAGCGCGTCAATATGCTCACTGGCGCCGACAGCGATATCGAGGGCAAGATGCTGCTCGGTCGCCGCGTCGAGGCGATCCTCAGTGTTCACGCGTAGTCCCTGCCCACGAGTGCGCCACGACCGACAAACGTTGACCGTAATCTGCATGAGCCAGGCGCGTGTGGAGGCTGGGTCACGCAGCGTCGGCCAAGCGCGCCACGCGCGTACGAGCGCCTCCTGTGCGGCGTCCTCCGCATCCGCGCCAACAAGAGCAGCGGCAACACGCGCCATCATCGCCGTGTGTTCCAGGACGAGCGGCGCGAATCGCTCATGTTCCATGCGATGGGTGTCCTTTCGCTTCACCCGCGTCACGTGCGGGCGTTACAAGCGCACGGCGCCGGCTGCTCGCGCGCTTGTCTGCCAGTGAGACTCACGCGAAGGCTAAAAGTGTTACCATGCTGACCAGCGGATAACGTAATCGGTCAATACGTCACAGTGAAGGACGAGCCATGCTCATCAAAGCGTGTCTGAATGGGAGTCGCGCGCGGGAGGAACACCCCGCGCTGCCCATCACGCACGAACAGTGCGCCGATGCGGCGGAGGAGTCCATCGCGGCTGGAGCGGGAGCGCTGCATATCCATCCACGACGTAGCGACGGCGCTCAGAC